>JANXWM010000751.1 GCA_025351145.1 Chitinophagaceae bacterium | reverse complement strand
CCTGGAAAAGAAAAAATACAAGTATAACCACACCGAGTAAAACAAGGATGCCGTATAAAAGCTTTCGTGTAATAAAACCAAGCATTTATAATGACCAGTTTTTAAATGAAGAATGAACCAGTTTTATCTGTCGGTTACAGTATTTATTTTTTCCAGTACTTTGTCCATATCAAGGTAACTGTATTTGGCTTTTATATCTGCTTTCTCCATTACAAAATAAGTTGGGTTTACACGTGCAGCGGTTTTTATTACAGTACCATCGCAGAGCAGCAGGTTTACCATTTTATTGCTGCCAAACAATTCAAGTGCCTTATTCTTATCAGATGTTACAATAAAAAATGAAATATGTTTATCAGCAAGTTTAACCATCAGTTTATCGTAATCCTTATTATGCCATTCGTTGTAATTCGCAAAATCTTTAACGAACAACATAACGTAACTATGCTCCTGGCTTAAAGTGGGTTCTGTGGTGTCTGTACCATTCATTGTTTGTAACCCAAATTCAAGGATTTTGGGTTCAGCACCTTTTCTTATTAAAGTTTGGTACCGGTCTGCAAACTCATAAGTTGAATCAAAATCTTCTGGAAAATGGTTGGCATCAAACTCTTTTATTTGCCCGTTCTTTTTATATTTAAAAATAGTAACAAAACTATCCGGTACAGCACCAGCAGGCAACTTCATGTTCTCTAAAATATTATCCCCGGTTTTATAGGGCAAACAATCTTTTGGCGGCAGGTAGTTAAGCGCATAATTCTGAAGCAGCGATACACCAACAATACAGGCCAGTAATAAAACCTGTGGAAGCGGAACAGGAATAGATGATTTAATATTATTCCTGTTTACAAAAAGCACAAGAATAAGCAGCAGCAGTAACACATCTTTTATGAATGAGGTTAACGGTGTAAGCGGGATACAATCGCCAAAGCAGCCGCAGGTTTTTATGTTGCCGCTGAGGTAAGCATAAGCAGTTAAAAAGCAGAAGAAAATAATCAGCAACAACAGCAGCCAGCTAAACAAACGCATGCGCCATCCAATAATTACTGCTACACCTGCCAGCACTTCAAATACATTCATTACAAGGGATAATGCAAGTGTGTAATTGTTCAGGTTATCCAAACCCCAAACCTCAAAAAATTCCTGCATTTTATAGCTAAGGCCCAATGGATCGTTGGCCTTAATAAGGCCGGAAAATATAAATAACAATCCTACAATCCAGCGTATAACTATGAGTGATTTTTTCATACGAACAGAATATTTTGTATGGCTGTTAAAAGTTCAATGTTGTTCAGAATGTACAAGTGTGCGACGCAACAAAAGCTACATATTTATTCTTTAGCCCGGCCCAAAAAACTTTAATGCTTTCCTTCTTCAATTAAAATAAGTGCAAAAACAGCGTAGTTTATAATGTCTACGTAATTCGCGTCAATGCCTTCACTGATCAGCGTTTTACCGTCATTAAGCAGTATCTGTTTTATGCGCAAAAGCTTAACCAGTATCAGGTCTGCAAAGCTTTCCTGGCTCATCTCCCGCCATGCCTCTCCGTAGTCATGATTCTTATTATTCATGGTTTCTTTTGCAAACGCTACCTGTTCATCAAACCATGTACTTACCTGTTCTGCGGGCAGGTCTTCTACCGCAGGCTTATCAAGCTTTAGCTGTATCAATCCAATGACCGCGTAGTTAAGAATGCCTTTAAATTCACTGGCAATATCGTCCCCTACCTTTTGCTCTTTTTTCTGCTGGATGGTACGTATGCGCAGGGCTTTAATAAAAACCTGGTCAACCACAGAAATGGTGCGCAGCACACGCCACGATGTACCGTAATCTTTTGTTTTTTTTATAAAAATATCGCGGCAGGCAGCCACCGCTTTATCGTATTGTGCATTGGTATGCGTCATCCGTTTTTTTAGTTAAAAGGTAAATACATTTTTTATGGAGCCAGCATTCAGTTCTTTTATCACCGTTCCTTGCGTCGCACTCTTGTACAGTATAACTTTTTGCTGCAAATAAACAGCCAGCGTATGTTTCTTCAGCAATATACTGTGCAAAATAAAAGAGCCGTAACTATAATCAATACTATTCAGCTATTTTTTAAAAAACGTTCGTAGTATTACGCTCAAAAATAAAGGAAAGCGAACAATGTTTACACTTAACTGCAGCGGAAGGTTACTAATATTTCAGCAACCAATCGTTATGGGCATCATAAATGCTACAAGGGATTCATTTTATAGTGCCAGCCGCAAACCCGGTACAGACGAAGCTTTGCGCAAAGCAGAACAAATGATTAACGAAGGTGCAACCATACTCGATATTGGCGGACAAAGTACCCGCCCAGGCAGCGAATTAATTACCGCACCAGAAGAATTGGAAAGAGTTTTGCCTGTAATTGAAGCCATCAATAAAGCATTCCCTGAAACCATTTTATCGGCTGACACTTATCATTCAACTGTTGCTGAAGCATGTATTCAAACCGGCGCATCGATTATTAACGATATCAGTGGCGGCCTTTTTGATGATGCTATGCTTGCCACAGTTGCAAAGCTTAAAGCTGTTTTTATTTGCATGCACATTAAAGGCACACCTGACACCATGCATCAAAAAACGATTTACGAAAATGTAACCAAAGAAGTACTCGATCATTTAATTGTGCGAACAGAGGCCTGCAGAACAGCCGGTATAAATGATGTAATAATAGATCCCGGTTTTGGTTTTAGTAAAACCATCGACCATAATTTTGAATTGCTGCGCAACCTTGCGGTTTTTAAAATGCTACAAAAGCCAATACTGCTGGGCATTTCGAGAAAGTCAACCATTTTTAAAACACTGGGTGTTACTGCTGATGAAGCATTGAATGGCACTACCGTTTTACATACACTGGGCTTATTAAACGGTGCCAATATTTTAAGGGTGCACGATGTAAAAGAAGCCGCAGAAGCAATAAAACTGGTGAACAGGTACACTACCTGAACATGAACGGCTGTTTATTGCTGCCATAAAAAAAGAACCCTGAAGTGTGCGACGCAACAGACGATCATAAAAGTTTTGCAGCACGGTCAATAAAAATTTCCATCACTCTTTCGCCGTATTTTTTTATCTTGCAGCCGAATTACAGAATATGAAATTTCTCAGCAACAATCTTGACTTCCTCGATCATCGAACTTTTTAATGTTATCGCAGCAGCCTGATACTGCTGCCTGCTTACCTGTAATTCATTTTTCATTTTAATAAATATTTTTTTATGCTTACGCATACACTTTCGCAGCAATCTGCGCATTACCTGCATTTAGAAGAACAATATGGTGCCCATAATTATCACCCGCTTCCTGTGGTGCTGGAGAAAGGCGAAGGCGTTTTTGTTTGGGATGTTGACGGCAAACGTTACTACGATTTTTTAAGTGGTTACTCTGCCATTAACCAGGGCCATTGCCATCCACGAATTATTGCTAAACTGCTGGAGCAGGCTACCAAACTTACTTTAACCTCAAGGGCTTTCCACAGCAATAAACTGGGCGAGTATGCACAATACATTACTTCGTTTTTTGGATACGATAAAGTATTACCCATGAACACCGGCGTGGAGGCAGTGGAAACTGCCATTAAACTTGCCCGCCGCTGGGGTTATGAAGTAAAAGGAATAGAAAAAAACATGGCCCGCATTATTGTGTGCGAACATAATTTTCATGGAAGAACCAGTACGGTAATTTCTTTCAGCAGCGACCCTTCTGCTTATACACATTTTGGCCCGTTTATGCCGGGCTTCGATTTTGTTCCGTTCAATGATTTGGTCTCACTTGAAAAAGCATTCCAGGATAAAAATGTTACCGCATTTTTATTAGAACCCATACAGGGTGAAGCTGGTGTTGTGGTTCCGGATGAAGGTTATCTTAAAGGCGTACGCGATTTATGTACAGAGTATAACGTGCTGCTGATTGCCGATGAAATTCAAACAGGTCTTGCACGTACGGGTAAAATGCTGGCGATAGATCACGAAGATGTTCATGCAGATATTTTAATTCTCGGCAAAGCGTTAAGTGCTGGCATATTGCCCGTTTCTGCAGTGCTTGCAGATGACGATATTATGCTGCTTATAAAGCCGGGCGAACATGGTTCCACTTACGGCGGCAACCCGCTTGCATGTGCTGTGGCCATTGAATCGCTGCAGGTTTTAAAAGATGAAAATATGGCCGAAAATGCGGCGGCAATGGGCGAAATATTCCGCAATGAATTAACAAAACTTAATTCACCACTAATTAAAACCGTGCGTGGCAGGGGCTTGCTCAACGCAATTGTGGTAAACCACGAAAACCCCGAAGCAGCCTGGAACCTTTGCATGGAACTTAAAGACAATGGCTTGCTTGCAAAACCAACACATGGTGATAAGATCCGTTTTGCACCACCGCTGGTAATTACTAAAGAACAAATTCATGAATGTGTGGAGATCATTGGTCATTCATTAAAGGTTTTAAAATAAAAGAAATTCCCGCTCTAATACTGCGGGATTTTTTTTGGACCCAACATTCGTATTACAATGAAGCTTTACTTGCGTCGCACTCTTGTACTAAAAAACAATTGTGAACTTTGGGCTGCTGGCAATAGCTTAATACTTAAAAAAAATGAACGGGCAAGTAAAAGTTTAGAGTAAATGAAATATCAGTAAGTATTATCTTGCTGCACTAATTTATAATACGCATTATGACTGATACACACCTCCACCACGAAGATCATTTACAGAGTTCGGATTTGCTTACAGATATCGTAATAGGGATGAGTGACGGGCTTACCGTTCCTTTTGCTCTGGCAGCGGGTTTAAGCGGAGCTGTGGACAGCACAAGTGTAATTATTGTAGCAGGCATTGCCGAAATTGCCGCAGGCTCAATAGCTATGGGGCTGGGTGGTTTTCTTGCAGGCAAAACAGAGCAGGACCATTACAACAGTGAATTAAAAAAAGAGTACTGGGAAGTTGATCACCTGCCTGAAAAAGAAAAAGATGAAGTGCGTGAATTTTTTGAAAAACTTGGCTTAAGCAAAGATGTGCAGGACAAAGCTGTAACAGAACTTACTAAAGACAAAGATGTTTGGGTAGACTTTATGATGAAACATGAATTGGGTTTAGATAAACCTGATCCTAAACGTGCCGGCAGAAGTGCCTTTAACATTGGGGCTTCATATATTGTAGGCGGCATGGTTCCATTAAGCCCTTACTTTTTTATAAGCGATTCTCTTGAAGCATTAAAAATTTCGGCAATCATCACATTGATCTGCCTGTTTATATTTGGATTTTTCAAAAGCAAAATTACCGGCGTTAATCCATGGACGGGCGGCCTTAAAGTAATGTTTATTGGTGCATTAGCGGCAGGTGCCGCATTTGGTATAGCAAAGCTTATACAGGGTTAATAATGTTTTGAGAAACTCATTACCGCAGCATTTGCCGAATGTTTATCAATTTAAAATACAAGGCTCAAAACAATTCCAAGCACCATAAAATAAATAACAGAAAGTATGAGAAGATTTTTCCTGCTCTGCCTGCGGTTAACTTTTTGATATGTGTTGTTTTCAACTTTGCTTTTACTCTGTGACATCTCATGCATTCTAAACTTTGCAGAATCATGTATTGAAAGATTGTAATTCATAATAGTAATTTTAAAATATTTTAAACTGGATGCAATTTATTTGTAGTTCTAAGCTGTTAAAAGCTAAAAAAAGATTACCCGGTATTTTTATCATTTAAACAGGCAATAAACCTTATTGAATAAGAATTGTACCAAAAAAAATTTGAACTGTATTTAGGACGAACAACTTATCCTGAAGTTTGATTTACGACTAAAAAATATTTGTTAAAGACTTTTCCTGATGTTTATAAAGCCATCATAATAAACAGTAATGAATATTTTAAACAACAGAATAGATACCCAGTTTGTTTATTGATTTTGAGCAGAATAGATCAATATGCCTGTAAAAAAAGAAATATATAAAAGGCTTAAAACGAAAAAATCCCGCAACTTTTTATAAAAAGTTGCGGGATTTTTTGTCACGGTGATGCGGAATAACAGAAAAGTTATTGAACTGCTAATTTTTATTCCCAAGGCATAATCTAATTTGCAGAAAAGGCAGCATACGGCAGATGAAGATTAACGGTCAGACGGCTTTGAGCCGTCGGACCGATGTTGCCCCTTCGCTTTGCCGATTATAGTTCCTTCAGTACAAGAGTGCGACGCAAGAGGCGATGCCATGAAATACTACTGCCGGGTTCATAAAAATTACGCTGAATTTCTACCTGCATTTATTATTCCAAACGAACAACGCATAGCAAGTTTGCCATAGGTTTCTTTTGTTGACGAACTGATTAATTGCTCTTCCATTTCTCTTACTTTGGATAAAGCGAACTGTTGTATGGTAGCAAGCGGCAATACAATTCTTTCGCGCATGCCGATGGATAATTGATCTACCGGGTAATCAGCCATAAGTTCTGTGTTACCTGAAAGTTTGAGCACATACTTAACCGTTAACTCATACTCATTGTATGTCATGTTCCATATTTCGCTGTAACGCGGATGGTGCGAAAGATATTCGGTAAGCGGAAAGTAGCACTTCTTCATGGCCATTTCGCAGTTATCCATTAGCGTTTTAAAGAACATTGATTCTTTGTAAAGTTGTTGAACCTGTTTCCATTTACCTGCATTATCTAATTTATGCAATGCAGTTCCCACCCCGTAATAACCGGTTACATTTTGTTTTAGCTGGCTCCAGGCACCTACATAAGGAATAGCGCGAAGGTCTTTTAGTGAAAGCTTTGAAGAGCCACCGCGTTTTGCCGGACGGCTGCCGATATTTGTTTCTGCATAAAACCGCAGCGGGCTTGCATGCGAAAGATATTCAACAAAATATGGATGGTCTTTTAGTTCGATATAGGATTTGTAACTGTCATCGGCCAAAGTTTGTATCAGTCTTTTTTCTTCATCATTTAGTGTAACTTCTTTGGTAGAAAACAAGGCATTTGAAATGCCGGCATGAATAAGCTGCTCAATATTATACTGTGCAGAATCAATGGTTCCAAAATTAGAGCTTACTGTTTGCCCCTGTATGGTTAACTGTATTTCTTTATTGGAAATATCCTTACCCATTGACGCATAAAACTTATGCGTTTTGCCCCCACCCCTTGCAGGCGGGCCACCACGGCCATCGAAAAATACTACATCAATATCATATTGTTTTGAAATGCGTGTAAGCTCTTCTTTCGCTTTATAAATGCCCCAGTTGGCCATAAGATAACCGCCGTCTTTTGTACCATCACTAAAGCCAAGCATAATGGTTTGCAGTTTGCCCCTTCTGTTTAAATGCCTGCTGTAAACAGGGTTTTCATACAGTATGTGCATTACACCCGCAGCATTTTCAAGATCGTCAACTGTTTCGAATAAGGGTACAATATCAACAGTTATCTCTTCATGTTTCCAGCCGGTTAAAGTAAACAGGGCAAATACTTCCATTACATTTAAAGCACTTGTACACTGGCTGATGATATAGCGGTGGCAGCCTGCTTCCCCATTTAACCTTTGAATGGTTTTAATGGTTTGCGTACAAAGCAAAGTATCGTTCAGCAAGGAATTATCAAGAATGGGAATGTCAGCTTTTGCTGAAAGGTTTTCAAGTGCTTTTATCTTGTCTTCTTCTGTAAGGCTTTTATATTCAACAGGTAAAATACCTCCGCTGTCTGCGATGGTGTTAAATAATTTTATGTGTACTGCACTATCCTGCCTTACATCAAGCGATGCAAAATGTAAACCGAATATTTCAACTTTACTTATCAGGTTATCCAGCAGGTGCAGGAACAAACCATTGTGCATTTCAATAAGCGTTACCCTTGTCTCTAACAGTGTATCAAGTATTTCTTTTTGGGTAAGGTTAGCTTCTTCTCCCGGCACAAAAAGATTATCATATAATTTCTTTTCAAGAGCGGCAATATTTTCTTCTACACCTTTAAAAGTAAGGCGGCGTTTTATTCTGCGAACATCTAAATAGTAACACTTAATAATGCTGCTTCGTAAAGCATCGGCCACTTTAAGGGTAATATCTGCCGTTACAAAAGGGTTCCCGTCACGGTCACCTCCAGGCCAAAAGCCGAGCCTTATAACAGGATTGTTTGGATTTACAAGATCGGGATAATTATTTTTTAGCGACATTAATAATTTGCCGGATGCGGGATAGAAGACATTTTCTAAAAACCAGATTAAGCTAATAGCTTCATCATAAGGAGTTGGCTTTTGTTTTTTAAGAAAAGGTGTTTTACCCAATTGCTGCAGGTACATATTAATAAGTGCAGCATTTTCTTCATTCAATGCTTTGGAAAGGTCATTAATAATACCCAGTACTTCGCCCGGATAAAATTGTGTGGGATGTGCCGTAAGTACCAGCCTTACAGAAAAGTCTTTTAGCTTCTCTGCAAGCTGTTCCTGCTTTTGGGTTTGCATTACTTCGCTCTGAAGATGTTTCAGTGTACCATTTCCATTAACATCGTTCACATGCCTGAAAGCCGAATCTTCCAGTGCATCAAACAGCACTACCTGCCTTTCTGTGTACTGAATAAAACGGAACAAGAGGTCAAGCGATTCCTGGTCTTTGCGGTAGCTGGTGTATTGTGTAAGAAAACTCTCCACAATTTCAACAGGGCTCTGTTTTTTACGAAAACCTTCTTCGCAATGCAATAAGAAAAGTGAAAGCAGTACACCGGTTTTTTCTATACGGTGAAAAGGCAACGAAGTAAACAGGCTGTTGTACAACTGAAAGCGGATACCAACAAGGTTCCTGAATTGCTGCAATGCATTGTTCGAATAGCTATCCATAAGTGCTATTAATTTTTATGTTTTATGCAGGCAATCGTTTGGCAGGGGATGAAGATAATATAAAATCAGCAAGCGGCTAAAATTATGATGGTATTATTTGTTCAGAGGAAATTTTTATGGGCCAAACAGAAGTTCTTCGTGGTACCGCCTCTTGCGTCGCACTCTTGTACTGTTGGATTACGTTTCAGCTTTTTGGTACACGGACTAAGGAAAATAATGTTTTTTAACAAATAAAAAGCCCGGCATTAGCCGTGCTTTTTATTTGCTTTGATTTACCATTTAACTTACCGTAAGCTGCCCGGTGTAATAACTATTGGACGCATCGTTTTCATTTTCTGAAACGATGGCAATCCATGTTTGTACGACCTTACCGCTAAAAGCAGATACATCCAATGTTTCGGTAAGTGCATTACGGGTTGTATTGCCCGTGGTGTAAATACTGGTGTCCATACTTTCGCAATAGATCGCGAGTATCACTTTATCTGTGGGTAAAGCATTACCTGTGCCGGAATTATCTGACCATGCAAAAACAATAGTGCCGCCTGCCGCTGCTATTGCAGTTGGACCTGCTACATTCGGAAGGTTACCGCGGCTCACCAATGCATTTGGATAATCCACTACAAAATCAGGCGTAGGACCCGTGACCGCATTTTTTATATTGTAAGAAAATGCACTGTTGAATGCCGTCATTTCATTGGCATAGTTCTTAAAAGTAATCTCCAGTAAAGCTGTGAAGGTTTGCAGGAAATGGATGATCAGCGTAAACTTCAACTGCTGCTCTATCTGTGCCACAGAAGAAGTTTTTGATTTTTTAGAAGGCAGTGTTTTCATATAGTTGATGCCTTTCCAACTACTGCCTACAACAGGGCCTACAGCACCGCTGAAGCCACCGAGAATACCCTTGTTAATGATACCCATAGTTTTAATTTTTTAAATGATTGAAATGATTGTTTTTAACAGCTTTTAAAACAGTGACTAGTATTGTTTACGGTAGCTGAGAAATCAAATGTATGGAGATAAAAGACCCTGCAAATCAACGACAGTTTGCTTTTCCCTCTTTTTCCTGCTATTGCTTTTTTTTGTACTCAAGAGCATAGAAATGTATTTTGTTGCGTTGTTTTGCTTTACAGAACCCTGCCGGAAGCGCCGAAGATTTATGGAAAAGGAGGAACTGACCAAGCATAGAGATACCACAATAAAGTTGAAAAACTTTACTGTAAAAATGACAGAAAGTAATGCAGAAAGTGCTTTTTTGAAACAGCAGGCAAACAGCAGGCAAACAGCAGGCAAACAGCAACCAGGCAGCTACCTGATAGCTACCTGACAGCAAGCTTTCCAGTGCTGTTTTAATGCTGACAAATTGGCTTTTTTGCCAATGGTATTATTTATCAAGCTTTTTTGTTAAAGACTATGTTATCCTTTAACATGGCGATAATAGAGGGGAGATGATAATAAATTTTACCACCAAGGCATGAATGGTGTATAATTTGTTTTGTACGAAGGTTTTGCAATGTGCGGTTGCTCATTTTCAACTTTTGGAGGAGGATTTGTTTGTCTACCCATTCATCTAAGGGAGAAAGAGGTGTGTCGTTCATGTTGCAGTTTTTAGGGTTAAATAAATATTGAAAATAAAAATAATGAATATTTTTTCATCTAGCAAAAGCGTGTTAAGTAATTATTAATTTTTACATATTTTATTTAATTTACTAATGCTTTTGACCCTAATTTCTATTCTTTTTTATATGAGTTCATAAAAATAATAAACCACAACAAAAAATCATGAAAGGCTACCGGGTGAGTGTGCTGTGATGCAGTTACCACTGAAGAAATAGACAGGAAACGGGTATCAGTTGCACAGGTGGTATTGAAATTTTTAAAGAAGCGTAAAAAAGAATAATTTATTGATTTTCAGCCAATTTTCGAAGGATTAAATCTCAGAAAAAGGCTAAAAAAGCACTTTTCACAATAGCCATAAATGGCTATTGTGAAGGTAAATGATTTGATTTAGTTTGCACCCCTAAGCAATCAAAACTAAACCCTATGAGGTTCGTTATAACTATTGCCTGTACCTTTTTAATCAGTGTTTTGTCTCATGCACAAGGCGTTGATACTGCTGGTCAACTCCAACAAAAACAACTTACGCAATCAATTGAAAATATATCTTCAAAATCACTTACATCCCTCACCAGTCAATACAGCAAGGTTACTAATAGTGTTCAAACACAAAGTGAAAAGTTACTAAAACGTATGCAGCAGAAAGAAGTAAAACTGCAAAGCAAATTACAAGGGATCGACAGTACAAAGGCTAAGGAATTATTTTCACAGACGCAGAGTAAATATCAGGAGCTACAGGCTAAACTAACATCATCGGTAGATAAAACCTTTACACATCCCTTAATTGAATATATACCCGGTATTGACAGCATGCAAACACTTATGAAGTTCCTTAATCAACCCAATCTTAATCTACAGGGAATCACTGGTGATAAATTACAACAGATACAAGCGGTAAGCAGCCAGCTACAGGAGCTGCAGGCAAGACTGCAACAGGCTAATGACATACAAAATTTCATTAAAGAAAGAGAAGCAACACTTAAATCGGCACTCGCCAATACCGGCCTTGCCAAAGAATTGCTCGGCTATAATAAAGAAGTATATTATTACCAGCAACGCTTAACAGAATACAAAGCCATACTGCATGATAAAAAGAAGATAGAAGAAAAATTGCTTGCTACCGTGGGAAATCTACCGGCTTTTCAAAATTTTATGCAGAAGCATAGTTACCTAGCTCAACTATTTCGCATACCAGATAATTCTGGAACGGCAGAGGTCTTGACTGGGTTACAGACAAGAGCCAGTGTTCAGAGTCTCCTTACGCAAAGAATTTCTACAGCGGGTAGCTCAAGTCCCCAGCAATACATGCAGCAGGAACTAGGAGCTGCACAGCAACAGATGGGTTTACTAAAAGATAAGCTGAACAAATTAGGCGGGGAGAACAGCGATATGGTGATGCCTGAATTTAAACCCAACAATCAGCATACAAAACCATTTCTTCGAAGATTTGAATATGGATTTAATATACAAAGCGAAAAGAGCCGCTACCTGTTACCAGTCACCAGTGACATAGCCTTAACTGCCGGATATAAGCTCAATGACAAAAGCATCATAGGCATCGGTGCTTCATATAAACTTGGCTGGGGCAGTGGCTTAAGTAATATACACTTTACCAGTGAAGGCATTGGGTTGCGCAGCTATGCCGATATTAAGCTCAAAGGCAGCATCTGGTTAACAGGCGGCTTCGAATATGCATACTTGGAACGGTTCAACAATATTTCTTATTTAAAAAATATAGATGTGTGGCAGCGCAGTGCATTAATGGGGCTTAGTAAAAAATATAAAGTAGGAAAGAAGCAGGGGAATATGCAGGTGCTATATGATTTTCTTGCCGCAAGGCAAGTTCCGGCTGGTCAGGCTTTGAAATTCAGGATTGGGTATACATTTTAAATTCATGACACATTACAATATATGTACCTTAAAAATTCATCATTACCATTAGTAGCAGGTTTGCTGTTTGCCTGGGCTACCGGCTTATCACAAACTCAAACTACAACATATACACCTAAAATCGTTCCCCCTTCTCCCAATGCTGCAACTATCGCAAAATTCGGAGATATACCTGTAAGCCCATACACCGGAACAACAGATATTTCTATTCCGATTTATACAGTCAGCACAAAAAGTATTTCAGTACCGGTGAGACTTGATTATCATACGGGTGGTATCCGGCTTTCTGAAGAATCGGGATTGGTTGGACTTGGCTGGGCTTTAAATGCAGGGGGAATGATCTCAAGAACAGTTAATGACAAGGATGATTTTACCGGTAATTATTTCAATGGCAGTATGGCACCTTTTCCTGATTTCCCTGAAGTAAAAGGAAAATTGTTGCCGCACAATTTTACATACAATCCAAGCACAATTGGTGATTGGGGATATCAATTTAACTGTAATTATCAGGTTTACGCTGAAACAGGCAATGTGAATTATTTCCCCAATATTATTAATCTTAGTCTGTATGATATGGAACCGGATATGTATAATTTCAATTTTCCCGGCGGTAGCGGAAAATTTATTATTGGCAGGAACGGCAAAGTTATTTTACAGAAACAGGAAAATCTAAAGATTGAATATGCATCCGATGGCTCCTCTTTTATCATAACAGATGAGCATGGCAATAAGTTTTATTTTTTGGATATTGAACTTTCTCAACCAGCAACGGGTATTGGTGCTTTTACGAAAAGTTCGTGGCTGCTTTCTAAAATAGTAACCCAGCAAAAAGACAGTGTATTTTTTAACTATACTGATGATCAGACCTGGACAACAGTAAAAGGTATATCACACGAAACTTTACGTCTGGGTGTGCCTAATTATGAACAACCGATTTATTCAAACGATGCGGGGCAAACCTATCTTAATAAAACATTAGATAATATTGATTGGGCAAATGGTCAGATAAAGTTTGAGTATGACGCCAGCCGAACAGATTTGCAGAATGGGAAAAAATTAAATGTTGTAAAAATATACACCAAAGATCAGGCAGGCTTACATTACCAGAAAGAAAACAGGCTGTATTACAGCTATTTCAATAACACGTTAGATCCATTGGAATTTCAAAGACTTAGGTTAGATAGTGTAAAAGAGCTTTCCGGATCAACCGTGCTTCCACCCTATAAATTTGATTATAACGTTGCTCCCTCCATGCAAAATTTGCTGGGCAAACATTATTCCAGTGTAGATCACTGGGGCTATTTTAACGGGAAAGATAACGGTGTAAATAACGGTATATCTGTAGATCATACATTAGGGTTTACTGCACCCTATACCGGATTTGCAGTTGTTGGTGCACCGTTCGCTGTCAATAGCCAATATGTAAACTTAACCGGTGCGGACAGGGAAGCTGATTTTACCTATATGCCATCATTTTCACTTAATAAGGTTAGCTATCCCACAGGCGGATCAACGCAATTTGAATATGAACCCAATTATTATGATTATGACAGCTCAAAACCAACGCCCGCCGGAAGAGATTTTGAGTATATAAAGACCATAGACAAGGTTGTACAGGTAACGATTGGTGATCATGGTCTCATTGGCAACGGTAATTCAAGTGGTACAATAAACTTTTCTGATATTTATCAGACATCCGGTTCTGTTTCAAATGCAAATCTAACCGTTTCTTTCAGGGCCGCGAATATTGACAGTTTAAATAAATATCATTCTCAGATGCCATTTGGGAATATTAATTTTATTTTTAACGGCAATACATATGATATTACTAATACCAGTAGTAATATGCACCTCGACCAAGCCGGAATAGTTTACTCATTACAAACTCCAATAGCCATTTCGTCGGCATCTACTTATTATGCCTGGTCGGCTATGATTGACCCAAAGGTCAAAATTCCCAACGGGTTTATTGAACTAAAGGTAACATTCACCTACACAATCCCTGTATATAAGACAACAACCATGATGATGGCAGGTGGCCTGAGGATAAAATCAATAACAGACTATGCGGCAACAGGAACCATCGCAAAAAAACGGACGTATGACTATGGTTATTTGCAGGATAGAAATGGAGACGGCACCAGTGAATCATATTCCAATGGCCGGTTAATGGGATATCTATCATATGCAAGAACTGAACCTATTCAAGTTCCTACAAATGGCAGCTATGCAGTAGGTCAGTCATTTACACGGTATTCCAGTAATTTTTCAGGTTTTACAAGCCTGTCTTCCGGCAATATTGTAGGCTACGACCAGGTAACAGAATATACGGTTGATCCAACGAACAGTAATGACAATGGTAAAACTGTTTACAGTTACTATAACAGTTCCGACACTTCATTCAGTTATATCACTTACAGGTTTCCCGGAGTAAATAATTTACCTAACAATTTAAATGGTGTTTTACGTTCAAAAGCAGTTTATAAAGATATTGGAAAAGTTTATACCAAAGTTGCTGAAAGCAACTACTACTACCATACCGCAAACCGGGTTATCTATGATTGTATGAAATACATACACATGGACCATGATGTAAAAAATAATCCCGGCGACATCGGTACCTGTTTTGCACAGACCCCTCCTCCAAAAGCTTGCAGTTGCCCGGCTAACTTAGATTCAGCCATGTACGAGATGATGGCTAATTTTTACCCGGCCATCAGTTCAGAAAAAGTACTGCTTGATTCAACAGTTGAAAAGATGTATGACCAGAATGACAACAGCAAAGTGATCGTTAATAAATCCTATAATTATTATGACAATCCTAAACATTACCAGTTAACCCGCAATAAAACCACGGACAGCAAATTAAATACCCATATAGCATTTGTTAAATATCCCCAGGATTATATTACTTCGGGTAATACTACCGGGAACACCATTCTTGACAGCCTGATCGGTAAGAACATGCTGGAGTCAGTGATAGAAAAACGCGATAGTTTATACTATGCTGGTTCTTCCACCGGGTATATAACCGGAGCCCAATTAAGTAAGTACCGCCTGCTCAATCAAAATGTCCTCGGATTGGATAAGCAATACCAGTTAGCAATTGCATTGCCCGTATCTGATTTCCAGCCATACGCTATCAGTGGTAACACTACAAGCCAGGATAGCCGGTACCGGCAAATGATCAGCTTTGATACGTATGATAACAATTATAATATCCTGCAGTTTACTCCTGCCAATCAGACTTCTTCTGCATATATCTATGATTACAATAACCAATACCCAGTAGCACAGATTATGAAAGCCACCAGTGACCAGGTTGCATTTACTTCATTTGAATCAGACGGTAAAGGGAACTGGAATAATTATACAGGTTCGGTTACAACAGTTACGGCTGTTCCATTTCCGCCAACCGGTAATAAATATTATAACCTTACCACTTCAGCTACGCTCTCAAAAGCCGTAACCAATGGCAAGTCATATATCATTTCATACTGGAGTAAAAACGGAATTTACACTATCACAGGGGGAGGCTCGCCGGTAAATACAACAGGCAGAATCATTGGTGGCTGGACCTATTATGAACAAAAGGTAACTGCGTCATCAACGACACTGACTATAACCGGAACGGGTGCAATAGATGAAGTCCGTTTATACCCTGATGATGCTCAGATGACCAGCTATACGTATGACCCTTTCGGTGGATTGACCAGCCAGTGTGATATCAACAACAGGATTTCTTATTATGAGTACGATGCGCTTCATAGGTTAAACCTGATAAGGGACCAAGACAAAAACATCGTAAAGAAATTCTGTTATGATTATGCCGGGCAGCCTGCCAATTGTGATGGAAATATTTTTTACAATGTAGCCAGGTCACAAAGTTTTACAAAAAAGAACTGTTTGCCAGCTTATTATAATGGCAGTACAGTTACTTATTATGTAAATGCAAATAAGTATTATTCCTTCCTGAATCAGGCTGATGCCGACCAGCAGGCAATTGATGATATAGCCGCAAATGGACAAAATAATGCAAACACCGATCCAGGGGGCACTTGTACAGTGCCACCAATGATTAATCTAAAGTATACGAATTCTACGTCAACATCAATGGATGTGACATTTACCCATAAGGTATCAGGCGCAATTTATCATTTTGTACTTCCCGCAGGTATAACAACCCAGACAGTCATTGGCCAGATTATGCAGGGAGGCCCCTACGATGTAACAATAATTCCAACAGCCGGTTCTTATTTGTACAATTATCAGGTATACAGTTATCAACAGAATAATTATCACAATTTTAGTTATACTGATATGCCTTCAATTTGTTCAACCTGTGCAACTATTGCTGTTTCTAACCAACATTAAATCTTAAAAATGAGCAATGTTATTTTTTTTGTGCTGCATATTTTCCTGACACAGCCCTCTTTTCAGGATAGTACGGTTAATCTTTTTGACTTGTATTTTAACAGGATAGATAGTGCAACAATAAATATGGCTGACTACCCCAAAACAAACATTTACTGATTGCAGAATTTGATGCTTCTAACCCGGACAGGGAAGAATTATTATCACTTGATTCACTGTACAAAACGGACACTGCCAATATAAAAATTATTGCCATACCTGTACTGGATTTTGGAAGCCCGGTTAGCATAGAAGATATGAAAAAGCTTTTATTAGATACCCTTGGTTTAAGTTACACCATCGCTGATACCGGTTATGCAAAAAAAGAGGCTGATGCTGACCAGCATATACTCATGAAGTGGATTACGCACCGGAGTGAGAATGGTCATGTTGACAATGATATCACTGAAGCAGGGCAGTTTTTTATTTTTAGTACAAAGGGCTTATTATATGGGAGCCTCAGCAGGCAAAACATTTTTGACAAAGATTTTATACATTTTCTTATAAACAATGAACCGGCAGAATAGCAATTGATACCCTGAAATCTTTAATGAATTTGAAAGAATGACTGGCCACATTTTTCAAAAACTATTGTGTAGCTTATTGATACGCTCAGAAGTAACAAAACACTTAAAAAGTAAAGGAATTTTTTAAATAAATATTTTAATAAAAGCCCATCACCACTAAATATTATTACAATGCCTACTTACCTGAAATTAAATTTTATGAAAAAAATATTTTATTCAGTTATTGTCTTCTTTTCAATTTCAACTGTTTTAGCTGCGCAAACAAATACCTTTCCCGCTTCAGGCTATGCAGGAATCGGAACTGTATCACCTGCCACTAAGCTACACCTGTATTTCAACAGTACAACTTTATCAAAAGACAATTTTATAACGATTGATAACAGGGGGAGCAATACTTCTTATGCTACCCAACATATACTGGGTGGCATATTATTTTCCGGTTACCGTGATGTCAGAAACCCGGCTAACGTTGCTGGCATATGGGCTATAAGAAACCCTTCGGCAGCAAACGGAGGGAATTTCAGTTCGCAGGGAGATTTACTATTTGGCACTACAGATAACCCATTAAACATAACAACTGATGCTGCTTTACCATCAGAAAGGATGCGGATAACATTTGACGGGAAAATAGGGATAGGTACCAATGCTCCTCAAACCCAACTGGATGTGAATGGCACTTTTCGTTTGGGTATCGGCGGGAGCAGCGTTGGTAACGCTTATGCAATTGGATTGACCAGGACCGGCAGCGTGCAGTTGTATGGGAATGCAACCAGCGGTCTTTTATTTGGCGGTGATGGAACGGCTGTTAATATGACCATACTGCCGACAACCGGGAATGTGCTGATTGGAAAAACTACACAGACTAACAGCACCTATATGCTGGATGTAAACGGCATCATCAGGTCAAACCAGGTTGTAGTAAATACTACTGGAGCGGATTACGTATTTGATCCTTTATATAGTCTTTCCCCGTTGGAAAAGGTAGAAGATTTTGTAAAGACATACCATCACCTGCCTGAGATTGCCAGTGCCGAAGAAATGCAAAAAAACGGTGTCAGTCTGGGAGATAACCAAACATTACTCTTAAGAAAAATCGAAGAATTAACGCTTTATCTTATTGATCAAAATAAAAAACAACAGACTCAACAGGAACTTATCGACCAGCAGGCAAAATTACTAAATGAGCAGCAGACTGTATTGAAAGACTTGCAGGCAGAACTTAATAAACTAAAAAATCGTCAATAAAAGCAGGCAAATAAAACTACAGTATCACCATTAATTAAGTACGACAATGCAGATACATCATACCCGCCAGCTTTTACTGCTGCTCTTTGCAGTTAGCGTAGCATACCCGTGTGCAGTAAAGGCACAGGCCAATACACCCCACGACAGCCAACCAGGCACCGGCTTTAGGAGGTGGTGTGACGGTTTACAAACCTGGAGCTTATGGAGCCGGTATACCGATAAGCCTTGTACGTTCCTTTGACCCGCAGCAACCCTATACCTTAGAAACAGATGTTTACTCCAATGCAAGAACAGCAGCAGAGGTAGCCCATGCCACACAGTATGTTGACGGGCTGGGCAGGCCGCTGCAAACCGTTGGTTGGCAGGCATCACCAACAGGTAAAGATATTGTAGCCCCGGTGGTTTATGATGTATATGGCAGGGAGCAGTATAAATTTTTACCCA
>JANXWM010000736.1 GCA_025351145.1 Chitinophagaceae bacterium | reverse complement strand
CACGCCTTTTGTACTCGGCGCATTAACTGAATGCAGAAAAAAAAATATTATAACAGGTTGCATTGTAAGCAACCCCGGCTCACCTGTTGCTGCTGCCGCAGCTATTCCTGTTGAAGTAATTACCGGCCCTGAATTTATTACCGGCAGCACAAGGATGAAATGCGGTACCGCACAAAAAATGATCTTCGATATTATTAGTACCACCACCATGATTCAACTGGGAAGGGTGGAAGATAATAAGATGGTGCATGTGCTGCTTATCAACGATAAAATAACCGACCGCGCCGTTAAAATGCTGATGGAAAAAGCAGCCATCAGCAACTACGATGAAGCAAAGAAAATATTGCTGCAACAGGGCAGCGTAAAAGCGGCGGTAGATTACCTGCAGTTAAATCAATAATCTTATCAAATACCTGCATGGCAACAGTTTCAGCGGAACCGGTTACAGCAACAACGGCAAAAAGCGTTAACAAAAATATAGGCATCGTCGGGTTGCTTTTTTTCGTTTTCGGGTTTGTAACATGGCTGGGTTCTGTATTAATCCCCTATCTGCGCATTGCCTGCGAACTCACTACTTTTCAATCATATTTTGTTGCCTTCTCTTTCTATATTTCTTATACGGTAACGGCTATTCCTTCTGCATGGGTATTAAAGAAAACCGGTTTTAAAAAAGGCATGAGTGCCGGCTTGCTGATGATGGCTGCAGGATCACTGTTTTTTATTCCTGCGGCGTTTACACGCATGTATCCATTGTTCCTTGTTGGTTTGTTTATGCAGGGTGCAGGGTTAACCATTTTGCAGACAGCCGTTAACCCTTATATTACCATTCTTGGTCCGCAGGAAAGCGCCGCAAAACGCATCAGCATTATGGGTATTTGTAACGGCATTGCTGGTGTAATTGCACCTATCATTCTTGGTGCTGTTATTTTAAAAGATGCGGATGGATTTAAAGAAAAAATCGCGGCACTCAGCATGCAGCAAAAAGATACTATGCTGCAGCAGCTTGCAAACCGCGTAATTATTCCTTATGCCATCATGATGATCGTGTTGCTGCTGCTTGCGCTGCTTATTTATTTTTCAAGCCTGCCCGAAATACATGAAGACATTGAAGACGCATCCATAACAACAGCCAATACCAACAAGAAAAGTATATTTCAATTCCCGCATTTGTTGCTTGGTGTGGTCACCATCTTCCTGTATGTTGGGGTAGAAGTTATTGCCGTAGATACTATCACCGGTTATGCATCATCGCTTAGTATTCCTTTATCAACTGCGAAGTTTTTCGCAAGCTTCACCATTATAAATATGCTCATCGGTTATATCATTGGCATTATCTGTATACCAAGGTTTATTAAACAGGAAAATGCTTTAAAAATTTCTGCCGTTGCAGGTCTTGTCTTTGCGGTAATGGCGCTCGTAACAAACAATTATGTTTCTATCACATTTGTGGCTTTGCTTGGGCTTGCCAATTCGCTTATGTGGCCTTCTATCTGGCCGCTTGCTATTGATGGCCTTGGCAGGTTTACAAAAATTGGTTCTTCCTTACTCATCATGGCCATTGGTGGTGGCGCCGTGCTGCCCTTGTTTTATGGCCGCCTCTCCGAAGTATTAAACACGCACATGGCTTACTGTATTGTTTTGCCAAGTTATTGTATGGTGTTATATTATGCAGTTGCCGGACATAAAATACGCAGACCATAATTTTTTTTTGCTGATAATTTTTTTTAACCCGGCTTCAGTTTTCTATAGCATCGCCCCTTGCGTCGCACTCTTGTACATTCGGAATGTAAATGAGCTTTTACCCAAGCGTATATTAACCGGTATAGCTTTGGCTAAAGCCGGTAATGTCTTCCATTTTTAACCCAAGGCTTAAGCCTTGGGTTAATGTATCATTCATAAATTATTGGTTTTAGCCAAAGAGTGTATAAACAAACTGATACACCTGTAAACGCTGATGCACATAGCCCAATAAAGAACCGGACGTACAAGAGTGCGACGCAAGTAGAGCTTCATGCTTGTTCAATTGCCTGGCTCAAAAAATTATTCGTAACCATTTTCGAAAACAATAGTTTGGCCTTTGTGCATTTGAACACTTACAATTCCGTCATTGTCTGTGCTGATCATATCCGGATTTTCGTTTCGTACAATCATTGTTTTGAAGGGAAGTTTTATGCGCAACTTTCCGCCTTGTTCTGAAAAAACTTTTACCTGCGTGGACACACCATTTTCTTTTTTTGCACTGATAAGAAATGCGCCTTCTGAACGCAGGGAATTAAATGAAACGTTGTTCCAGCTTTGCGGCACAGCAGGGAACACTTCTATATAACCGGCTTTGCTCTGCAGCAACAATTCGTGCACGCCCTGCGCAAAAGCAAAATTACCTTCGAGGGTAAAAGGCCGGTAAGTGAAGCTTGAATACTGGCCACCTTTTTGATCTCCGTTCAAATGAAAACTGTTGATGGAGCAAAAATTATTTGCAAAAACCTGCAACTGCTTTACGGCACTATCGGCCTGCTTTGCCCTTGCATATAAACAGGCCGCCCAACTGAACGAATAGCCGCACCAGTTGCGGGTTCCTTCTTCTTCAAGACGATGCATGGAAAGGTCAATTATTTTTTTATCAGCTGCATTATTTGCATCGAGCTGGGCAATGGGATAAACGGCCATGAGCTGTGCATGGTGGCGGTGCGATTCATCAAGGTTTTGACCGGGTGCAATGGTTAACCCGGTTTCATTCACATCAAAATCCGGTAACTCATTCAGTATTTTTTTCCAGTGAATTGCCTCTTCGGTTTTATGCATTGCAGTTGCCGCTTCGGCTGCTGCGCTTAATGCGAATTTGTAAAGACTAAGATCGTAGTTGGTATAATTTTTAAACCATGCTTTAATATCGTTGTTGTGATACTCAGGACTTGAACTTAAAGCTATTAAGCGTTTACCATTTTGCAGGTAAGTAATATTTTCAATAAAGGTTGCCACTTCGTGCAGGTAAGGATAAGCTATTTGCTGCAGAAAATTTTGATCCATTGAATATTTCCACTGCCAGTAAAAATGCTGGGCTATCCATGAGGATACGGAAGGTGAAAGAGAATATTGTATCCACCCGCCCATAGCTTTTCCCGAGATAGTTGTAACGCCCGGAACAGCAAGGCCGTCAACTCCAAAATATTGTTTCGTGAATTTCTTATTTTCTGCATGTATGCCCCAGAGCCAATCTGTATAAGTTGCGGCTTCCTGCAAATGATTGCCGGTATATGCAGGCCAGTAACTAAGCTGTGTGTTAAGGTCGTGGTGAAAGTCACCTTTCCATGGAGGCAGGTTGCCGTTGTCTGCCGTCCAGATGGCCTGCAAAGTAATGGCTGGTGAGGCTTTACGGGCAACACAGCCAAGCTTGTACATTTCAAGATAATATTGTTTTTGCAATAATTCATCGGGTATAGAGACTGAAGATTGTGCCCAATATTTGCGCCACCATGCGGTATGTGTATCCCAGCCTGTAGGTTCTTTGGCAGTTGCGCTTAACAGTGGGAGAGAAGCTGGTTTATTATTCGTGATAGTCCATTGGCCAATATACCTGTTGCGCGATAAAACCTGCCATTGAACCAGTATTTCGTAGTAGTTATTTTTTGTGGTGGGCTGATGATAAACGATTTTGTTTTTGCTTTTTGTAACTGTTCCTTTTGTATAGCCAAGTGCAGAAAGACCTTCTCCTGAATGCGTATTATCATCAACCGTTTTACCGTTACTATAATTGGGAATAATGAGTTGCGGAATAATATCTGCCGATGAAAGATTTTCGAAACCAAAATAACCTGCGTTGTTTGTGGCATGTATGTAATTATTGAAACGCACACCGCTTGCAAATTCAACGGTGCATAATGCCGTTGCAATATCGAGTGTTATTTTTTTTATTTCTCCCAGTTTTGATAGATCAAATTCCAATGCGCCTGCAGGGATTTTTGTTGGATAGGGTGAAGCATCATAAGGTTCGTCCCCTAAACGGTGAACAGTATCATAATCATTTTTTGCAACCTGCTGCTGCACAAATTTGAAATTGAATTTGGAAAGGTCGAGCGCAGGGCGTTCGTCCCACAAATCAGCCCTGTCGAGGCTTACACGCAGTTTGCCATCTTTTTGCCAAATGAGTGCACCAAGCATTCCGTTGCCGAGCGGCATGGCTTCGTCCCATTGTTTGGCGGGTGAATCGAAGGCAAGATTATATTTTGCGGAAGGTTGTGTATAAGCAAATGAATAAAATAAAAAGATAATTATAGCAGTACATGTTATTTTCTTCATGTGCTAAATTTATTTATATTTTCTGATTAAATATACCGCTTGGTTCTACGCTTCGTTAAAAGATGAATATATAATCTGAATGCACAAGAGTGCGACGCAAGGGAAGCTTTATTCATGTTCAATTGCCGGGCCAATAATTTCTCTTAAACTGAAAATAAAAAACCCGTTCAAAAAAACTGAACGGGTTTTTTATTATGTGCATTAAAAAATTACTGTTTGGTAAAAATAACCGTTACGGTAACTGTGTAACCACCTTGCGTACCAACGGTTGTGGCTTCAATTTTAGCGCCATCGAACTTTGTAAGTGTAAACACCTGTGTGCCGATGGTGATCTGGCTGCTGTTTAACGACCATGCGCCGTTTACTGCAGATGTTGGCGTGCAGGCTGTGCCCAAATCGGCTATGGCGTAAGTGCCATCTGCATTTAAAGTATAAACATCATCGACCTGGCAGGGTAATACATACGAGCTTAAAATATCGAGGCCGGCAACAGTGGCGGCAGTTATTTTATAGTTGCCTGCAAGGCTTTGCATGGTTACCGCTGTGCCGGTGTTGCTGGTGCTTTTGCTGCAGCCTGCAATAGTTACAGCTGCAATAAAGATGATAAGGATGTTTTTCATTTTAATTGAGATTGATTTATTTAAACTATGGTGCTTTTGCTAAAACG
>JANXWM010000712.1 GCA_025351145.1 Chitinophagaceae bacterium | reverse complement strand
AAACAAGTGTGCATGCAGGTATGTATTATTCGCTGTACGAGTGGTACAATCCTCTTTGGTTAAATGATAAACCAAAGTATGCAAACACACATATGTGGCCGCAGATGAAAGACCTGATCAACACGTATAAGCCTGATGTTTTTTGGACGGATGGTGATTGGGATGCAAGCGACAGCTTATGGAAAAGCACTGAGTTTCTTGCATGGCTTTATAATGAAAGTCCGGTAAAGGATAAGGTAGTAACTTATGACCGATGGGGTAGTGGCATAAGGTTTAGTCATGGTGGCGTGTACACACCGGAATACCAGCCTGACGTTGATTTTGAAGACCATTACTGGGAGGAAAGCCGTGGCATGGGATTCTCTTATGGCTACAACCGCGAAGAAGATGCATGGGATTATAATTCGGCACAATCACTTGTGTTGAATTTAATTGATAAGGTAAGTCGCGGTGGAAATTTTTTACTCGATATCGGTCCCGATGAGCATGGAAAAATTCCGCCGATTATGCAGGAGCGATTGCTGCAGATTGGCGACTGGATGAACATAAACGGTGAAGCTATTTATAACACCGTTCGTTGGAAAACACCTTCGCAATGGAGCGAGGGGAGAACAGATTATAAACCTGAAACAAGCAGCGGCGATGTGTTGCTTAAACTAACGGTTGATCCCGATCCCGGCTATGCGGTGAAGGAGATTTTTTATACATACAATCCTTCGTCGAATAGTTTGTACGGCATTTTTCCAAGGTATCCTTCTAATGGAAAACTGATTTTAAAAGATGTAACGTTGCCTGCGCAAACTGCTGTTAGCTTTTTATCAACGAAAGAAAAATTATCATGGAAGCAGGAAGGAAATAATGTGTTGGTCGAGCTTCCGGCTTACGATCCCAACAAAATAAAAGCGCCTTATGCTTATACAATCAAGATAGAAAATTATGGAAGGTTTGTGCATAAGCCAAAGGTATCAGTGGCATATCCAACGGGTTCTTTACAACCTTTAATAACGATCAGTGGTGTTTCCGGTACAAGCATATATTATACAACCGACGGAACAGAACCAACTCAAAAATCTATGCTTTATCAGCAGCCATTTACTTCGGCAAAAACTACAGCGGTTAAAGCAAAAGCTTTCGAACCAAATGCTTTGCCAAGTGGCATTATAACGATGCAGGCGACAAAATATGAGTGGATGCCTGCTGTAAAAACCGGCAAACTTCAGCCTGGATTAAGCTATGCGTATTACGAGCCAACTGGTAAAATAAGTCTTGCTTCAATCGATGCGGTAAAGCCTGTAAATACTGGTATTACCAATGAAATTTCGCTCAGTAAAAAGCAGCGCAAAGAAAAGTTCGCTCTTGCATTTGATGGATACATAAAAATAAATAAAGAGGGCATTTATAACTTCTCCACCATAAGCGATGATGGCAGTAAATTATTTATTGATGGCATGGAAACCGTTAACAATGATGGTGAACATGGTGGGGTTGAACAAAGCGGAAAAGCTGCACTAAAAAAAGGTTTACATAAAATACGCATTGTATATTTCGACAGTGGCGGAGGCAACCAACTTGAAGCTGCCATGCAGCCGGATGGTGGAGCTAAAACAAAAATTGCTGCAGAAGTATTATTTCATTAAAAATTTTTTGAGCCGGGCAATAAATCTTTGGGGACCGTTCCTTGCGTCGCACTCTTGTACGTTTGGAACGTGAATCGTCATTGCGAGGCCTCCGAAGCAATCTCCTGGTATAACATATAGAGAACAACACGTACGACAAGGGATTGCTTCGTTCCTCGCAATGACGCACGTTGTTTGGCTACTTCGCGTTGCTCATTCATACTCCAACCGTACAAGAGTGCGACGCAACTAAAGCTTAATTTATATTCTTCTGTTCGGCACAAAAATGTCTTTAATATTGTCCTGTACTTAACAGTACCAATGTACATGCCTCCATTGGCTGAATGCCTTTTGCGGCAGCCATTTCAGCGAGTTCATCATTCTCGGCACCGGGGTTAAAAATGATGCGTTTGGGATGGAGAGAAAAAATATAATCGTAGTATTCTTTTTGGTGTTGTTCATTTAGATAAAGTGTAACCGTATCTACATTTTCTATGTTTGGGTGTTCTGTAATGATGGGGGTATCACCAACTTTTCCTTCCTTTCTTCCAATGGCCACAACAGGATAATTGTGCGCAACCAAACGGTTTACCGCAAGATAACTGTAACGTGCGGGGTTTTCAGATGCTCCTAATACTACTGTCTTCTTCGATAGGTTTTGCATCCAGCAAATATTTTTTGTAAAGATACAGGTAATACAAAGCGGTTAAAAAACTGCCGGACATTGCGACGAATAACATACCCATTGCTAATTCGTTTCCATTATTATCTCTGAACAGCAGAGCCAGTACAAAGATGATGATGCAGGCCATACTGCATATCCAGTAATAGCGGAGTATCTGTTTATTACCTGTTGCTGTTGTTGAAAAATAATGGCAGGCTGCACTGATGAGCTGCCATAAACCCAGGGGCATTAATAATAACAATGAGCCAAAGAAATAACTGCCAACAAACAGTGATGCGATGGCTAAAATAACAGCTGACAGGGCGATGATAACCTGTGCAAAGAAGTCGAATTTTTTAAGCATGGTTTGGTTGTTTCGTTGCAATATGAATGATTTGGCCGGTTTTAAATATCAGTGTTGTAAGGTATTTAATATGAATGTTGATTAGTGCAACTTGCTGATATTATTTTGTACAACCTGATATTGCAATAATTAAAGGGTTACATTTTCATCTTAAAAAAAACTGATCATGCGTATAGAACATTTTTTTTCAATGCTGCTTTTTATGTTTGTTTCGGTAACAGTAACCGCGCAAACATTGGCAGAGGCCATCAATAATAAAGACACCGTAACAGCAGCAAAATTGATTCTTGCAGGTGCTGATGTAAATAAAGCTGATGAAAATGGATCCACTTTTTTAATCGGTGCCTGCCGCTGGGGAACAGATACAGTGATGGAGAAATTTTTATTACAGCATGGAGCACATCCGGATGCGCCACGTTCGCCAAAAGGCAGAACCAGCCTTATTGTGGCTTGCGCTTATTATGGCGATGTTCCCATGTGCAGCTTGCTTGTACAATTTGGAGCAGATGTAAATGCTGCTGCAAACGACGGTACTACAGCATTAATGCTGGCTGCCAAGAATGAAAAATCGAACCTGGTTGCATACTTGATAAAAGCGGGTGCAAACGTGGCAGCAAAAGATGCCAATGGCAATACTGCGTTGGCTTATGCACAAAATGGAACGATAGATGAATGGATGCTAAAATCAATGCCTGACGCTAAGATTGATAAAGATGCAACGATTAAAATACTTGCCGCTGCATTGGCAGCAAAACCTTAAAATAGAAATTAATATTGTAAAACATTTCTTTCGTTAACGCTTACAGCAGATCCATCTGCCATGAATACAGATTTGGGCGGTGGGTTCAGGTATTGTGCAAATGCATTGCCATACATACCCGTAACATCGCATTTTACATCATAAGAAATTACTTTATGAATATTCCATTGCGGGTGCACCACATTGTATGCTGAGGTTTTGTTTTCTGCAAGTTTTGTATAGCCCCAGTAGTGTTCTGTTATAAATGCCGCCTCACTGTTTTCAATGAGCAGGGAAGATTTTTTTTCAGCAACGGCGCTTATAAAATTCCATTCATTTTTAAAACGCCATTCATATTTTATTTCAAGCGTATCAGCGTTTGCCTTTACAGAATTTTTCATTGGGTGATAGTAATAATGCTCCCCGTAAAGTAAATCAGCAACAATGCAAATCATCTTTTTGGGTACGACCTCTTTTATAAAAACCACGCCACGTTTCCACTCATTATTTTCTTTGAACCGCACATAAAACCTGAGGTTGAATTCTTCAAAATTCCTGTAAAACGGAATGGCCAAACCTTTGATCTTTGTTTTGAGAAACATAAAGCCCACAAGGCT
>JANXWM010000235.1 GCA_025351145.1 Chitinophagaceae bacterium | reverse complement strand
ATATTTGCAATAATCTTTCGGCAAGATCAACCGCAGGCTGGTGTGTAAAGCCCGCAAATATTACCTGCTCAAGTTGCAAAGCCTGCTTATAAATTTTCTCTGCAATATACGGGTGTCCATGCCCATGCAGTGTAACCCACCAACTGCTTATTGCATCAATATAGCTATTCCCATTTTCATCAAAAAGTAAGCTGTCTTTCCCATGAACAATAGCTATCGGTTCTGCCATATTTTTTTGCGGAGTAAAGGGATGCCATACATATTTTCTATCACGTTCAATTAAATGCATGGCGCAAATGTAGAGTACAACGCTTAAAGCAACCTTTGTTATACCAGCATTATTTTCCATAGCATCGTTCCTTGCGTCGCAATCACTTTATCTGCATATCAATGGGCAGCTCCGGCATCACAGGCCGTCAACCTTTCACTTTGCTTAGTTAATTTAATTTCAAACGCCCTGATTTTTGCTCCTCAATGTTCAGAAAGTACAAGTGAGGAATTTGCATGGCAAAGCAGCAAATTCATAACAAGCGGCAATGCCACCTATACCAAAAGCTGGTTCACAAAACATCATTCCGCATATTTTTGCTGCATGAATTTTTTAGGCAATCTTTTATGGCTTGTTTTCGGCGGCTTTTTAGCTGCACTTGGTTATTTTTTTGGAGGGCCGATACTTTCCTTTACAATCATTGGAATCCCTTTCGGATTGCAATGCTTTAAAATTGGCGGGCTTGTGTTGTGGCCTTTTGGTGCAAAAGTAATTACGCGAAACAGCAGTGGTGGCTGCCTTTCATTGCTCTGCAACACTATCTGGATATTAACAGGAGGGTTATATACTGCATTTATTCATGTCATTTTTGGGCTGCTGCTGTTTATAACTGTAATAGATATTCCATTCGGCAGGCAGCATTTTAAGCTGGCAGAACTCTCATTAACGCCATTTGGAAAAGATGTGGTATACCAATAACTCCGCAAACAAGGCTGAAAAATTTATTTTACAGGCACTTTAATCTGAAATATTTACTTAGCTTTGCCGCCACTTAAAAAAAAGAATACATTATTCTTGGATGCTATTTAAAAAAAATTGAGATGCCGTTAACAAAAGAAAAAAAAGCAAGCATTTTTGCAACACACGCCGGTTCAGCAGAAAAAACCGGGTCAATTGAAGGCCAGGTAGCAATGGTAACCGAGCGTATCACCCACATTTCCAAGCACTTGCAGCAGAACAAAAAAGATCATTCTTCACAGCGTGGTTTAATGCAATTGGTTGGTCAGCGTAAGAGCCTTCTTACATATATGCAAAGGCATAACCTTTCTGGTTACCGTGCGTTGATCGAAAAATTAGGTCTCAGGAAATAATCAACTCATTTATATGTAATAGGCTATTCCCAACTGATAATTGAAACGGTTGGGAATAGTTGTTTGTATAAATACTTGTTTATATATACGATTTGTCACACTTATTTAAGATTGCGTTGTACGCTTTTATTAGCAAATCCCGCCTGGCGTAATACGTTATCTCTACTTCAAACTTTATTTTACAATGTTATCACAACCTCTTCAGGCCAGTTTCACTTTACCCAATGGGGCAGAAGTTATTATTGAAACTGGTAAACTTGCCCGCCAGGCCGATGGAGCCGTTACCGTGCGCCAGGGAAATTGTATTTTATTAGCAACTGTTTGCGCCAATAAAGATCCAAAGGAAGGCCAGGATTTTTTCCCTTTAAGCGTTGATTACCAGGAAAAATTTGCCTCAGCAGGCAGAATACCCGGATCATTCTTTAAAAGAGAAGCCCGGCTTAATGATTATGAAATATTAACGAGCCGTTTGATAGACAGGGCATTGCGCCCACTTTTCCCGGAAGATTATTTATGTGATGTTCAGGTATTGATTTCTCTTGTATCGTCCGATCCCGAAATTATGCCCGATGCCTTAGCCTGCCTTGCCGCAAGTGCAGCATTGGCTGTTTCTGATATACCCATTAAAGAAATTATTTCTGAGGTGCGGGTAGCAAGGGTAGATGGCGAATTTGTTGTTAACCCAACACGCACTCAACTGGCAAAAGCCAATATGGATTTCCTGATTGCCGCCACCGAAAAAAACCTGATGATGGTTGAAGGTGAAAGCAAAGAATGCAGTGAAGAGGACCTTTTAAATGTTTTGCAAATTGCACACGATGCAATTCGTGTACAAATAAAAGCACAGGCTGAATTAAGAGCAAAAGCAGGTTCTCCTGTAATACGTGAGTACAAAAGACCTGTACAGGATGAAGAGTTAAAAGCAAAAGTTGCAACTTTTTGTACGGATAGGATAAATGAAATATCTAAAAGCGGCACCGCTAAAAGCGAACGTAGCCTTGCTTTTTCTACACTTAAAGATCAGCTAATTGAAAGTCTTGGAGCAGAAGCAGAAAGCACTGCTAAAAAATTAGCTAAAAAATATTTCGATGACCTTCAGTGGGAACTGGTGCGTAATGTAATGTTGGAAGACCGTGTGCGCCTCGATGGGAGAGAAATGGATCAGGTTCGTCCGCTTGCTATGGAAATAGACCCGCTTCCTACTCCACACGGTTCAGCATTGTTTACCCGTGGAGAAACCCAGTCGCTTACTACTGTTACACTTGGTACTCCGCTTGATGAATTATTAATAGAAAGCGCAGCCGTAAGCGATTACAGCAAATTTATACTGCATTATAATTTCCCTCCATTCTCAACAGGCGAAGTAAAGATGATGCGGGGTGTTGGCCGCAGGGAAGTTGGTCACGGCAACCTTGCTATGCGTTCACTTAAGCAGATGATGCCGGGTAATGAATATCCTTACACCGTGCGAGTTGTAAGTGATATTCTTGAATCCAATGGTTCTTCTTCTATGGCAACTGTATGTGCAGGTTCACTCGCATTAATGGATGCAGGCGTTCCTGTTCCAAAACATGTAAGCGGCGTTGCAATGGGTTTAATCAGCAGGGCTGATGGCAAATATGCAATTCTTACAGACATATTGGGAGATGAAGATCACCTGGGCGATATGGACTTTAAAGTTACCGGTACACGTGATGGCATCTGCGGCGTTCAAATGGATATTAAAGTGGACGGCCTAAGTATGGATGTAATGCGCGAAGCACTTATGCAGGCACGCAAAGGCCGTTTACATATTCTTGATGCAATGTACAATTGCCTGCCAGCTGCACGACCTGAAGTAAAACCACATGCCCCACGCATGGAAAAAATATTTATCGACAAAGAATTTATTGGCGCTGTTATCGGGCCACAAGGCAAGGTGATACAGGAAATACAGAAAGAAACCGGCACTACCATTAACCTGGAAGAAGTTGGTAATTTTGGCGAAGTGAGCATTTTCTCTAAACAGAAAGAAGGTTTGGAAAAAGCGCTTACATGGATCAAGAGTATTGTTGCTGTTCCTTCGGTTGGCGAGGTGTACGAGGCAAGGGTAAAAAGCATTCAGCCTTATGGTGCATTTGTGGAGTTCCTTCCTAAAAAAGAAGGCCTGTTGCACATAAGCGAAATAAGCTGGAAACGCCTTGAAAGTATGGAAGGTGTATTGAATGAAGGCGATATGGTTAAAGTTAAACTGGTTGGCGTAGACCAAAAGACCGGCAAATTTAAATTAAGCCGTAAAGCTTTGATGCCGAAACCTGATGGTATGCCCGCTCAGAATGAACGTAACGACAACAGATAATTTGAAAATAAGATTTCTTTCCAAAAGGCCTGCAGCATTAATGTTGCAGGCCTTTTTATTTCTTTCGAACCAGGCAAATGAATGCTATTCGCCTTCTCTTGCGTCGCACTCTTGTGCAAAAGAATAGATATGGGCTTTGGGCTGCGATGCGAATGCGCTTTTATACACAACATAGCAAATAAGCCTATAGCCGATAAATATTCCGACCGCACAAGAGTGCGACGCAAGGAACGGTCAATCAATGAACTTCAGCCGGGTCCATAACTTGTATTACGAATTCAGAAATAAAATAGTCTCCCTACAATTTTAGTAGAGTATTATAAATCCCGTGTTTATCTTTGCCGCATGACATACGAAGCAATTGAAGAAAAACTGACGGAGTACAAAGAAAAAGGCCTGAAATTATTTACCACTTCTTCTTTTCAAACACACAGTATTGTGCTGCTGCACATCATTAGCCGGATTGATAAATCTATTCCCGTTTACTTTATTCATACTGGGTATCATTTTCCGGAAACGCTGCAGTTTCGCGACCAGATCACCGATCTGCTTGGGCTAAACCTAAAAAATGTTTTTTCTACAACAGCAAAAATTAACCAGCGAGATGCAACGGGCAAACTGCTTTTTGCAAGCGATCCCGATTACTGCTGCTACCTTAATAAAGTTGCTCCGCTTGAACCTATACTTGCCGAACATGATATCTGGATCAACGGTGTACGTGCCGATCAGGGCGAAGTGCGTAAGAATTTTAAAGTGGAAGAAAAAGCAAAGTTTGGTGTTACACGTTTTCACCCAATGCTCGACTGGAACGGCAAAATGATTTACCAGTATTTGAACGAATACAATATTCCCCGTCACCCGCTTGAAGAGAAAGGTTATTTCAGTATTGGCTGCGAACCCTGCACACGCAAATTTGATGTTGAAAGCGACAGCCGCGACGGCCGTTGGTTTGGTTTAAAGAAAACCGAATGCGGTTTAAATACAGAACTCGTTACCAAATAATAAGCACAGGCATTTTTTAAATTTATACACAGCAATAACTAACCTTTGCTGTGCATTAAAAACTTTAACAGCATACTTACATGAGAATCCTTATTACCGGCGGAGCTGGATACATTGGAACTGAACTGGTTTACGGCCTGGCATCATTACCCGAAACAGAAAGCAT
>JANXWM010000668.1 GCA_025351145.1 Chitinophagaceae bacterium | reverse complement strand
ACATAGGAGTGTGCGACGCAACGGATGTTTAATTCATGTTTCCTCAGCCAGGCCAATAAAGATTCTTTTAAGCTTAAGAAACATAAACCGGTTATATGCTGCATTGCCTTTATCTTTAAACACAGGAAACTAATTTATTGCTATATGAAAATTGCTTTTCACGGCGCTGCGCAAACTGTTACTGGCTCAAAACATTTGCTCACTTTACAAAACGGAAGAAAGATTTTATTTGATTGCGGCATGTTTCAGGGCATGGGCAAACAAACCGACGAACTGAATGCAAACCTTGGCTTTGCTGCAAGTGAAGTGGATTATCTTTTGCTGTCACATGCGCACATTGATCATTGTGGCTTAGTGCCAAAACTTGTAAAAGAAGATTTTAAAGGCAAGATTTTTTGCACACCAGCCACCAAAGACCTTGCTTCTATTTTGTTGGAAGACAGCGCCCAAATTCAGCGTGACGATACAAGGTTTATTAATAAGCGAAGGGCGAAGCAGGGGCTGCCTCCTTATAACCCACTTTATACAACAGACGATGTGCTGGCTGTGTTGCCGCTTTTTAGTGAAGTGCAGTACGGCGAATGGTTTACGATAGAGCCCGGAATTGAAGTGTTGTACACCGATGCGGGCCACATAATCGGCAGCGCTGCCGTACATGCACGCATTACCGAAAATGGCAAAACGCACCAGCTCAGTTTCAGCGGCGATGTGGGCAGGTACGGCGATGTAATTCTGCGTTCGCCCGATACATTTCCGCAGGCAGATTATATCATTATCGAAAGCACTTACGGCAACAAACTTCACGAAGATGTACTCAATACCGCCGACAAGTTAAATGAATGGGTTAAGAAGACATGCGCAGAAAAAAAAGGAAAACTGATTATACCCGCATTTAGTGTGGGCCGCACACAGGAACTGCTGTATTTTCTTAATCAGTTAAGCAATGAAAAAAAGTTGCCCAATGTGCCGGTGTATGTAGATAGTCCGCTTAGCATGGAGGCAACAGAGGTAATAAAAAGCCATCCCGAAAACTTCAACAGCAGGATTCAAAAACTACTGCGCACAGATAATGACCCTTTTGATTTTCCTCAACTGCATTTTATAAAATCGGTGGAAGAAAGCAAAAGCTTAAACGACCGGCACGAGCCCTGCATCATTATCTCAGCAAGCGGTATGGCCGATGCGGGAAGAATCAAGCACCATATTATGAACAATATTGGCAATGCACAAAACACCATTCTTATGGTGGGTTACTGCGAGCCAAATTCTTTGGGCGGCAGGTTAATGAACGGCCAAAAAGAAGTACGCATTTTTGGCGAAGAATTTAAGGTAATTGCAGAAATAGGTTCTATGCGCAGTATGAGTGCACACGGCGATTACGATGACCTTTGCCAGTTTCTTGCCTGCCAGGATGCATCAAAAGTAAAACAGCTTTTTATTGTGCATGGCGAGTACGATGTACAGCTCGAATTTCAAAACCGCCTGTTGAAAAAAGGTTTTAAAGATGTGGAGGTTCCGGCAATGCATCAGGAGTTTTTTCTGCTTGATTAAACTTGTTTTTAAAGTATAGCATTTTATGAACCCGGCTTAAGTTTTTCATGGCATCAACTCTTGCGTCGCACTCTTGTACGTTCAGAACAATTTGAAGCAAATACACTTAAATTTTCAATCAGCGCCAATTTAAAAAACAGCCAGTAAATTTGCAGCATGAAACAATTTTTGAAAGATATTTTTCAGGGCCAGTCTTACGATGAATCTAATTTTTTCCTTATCGCCGGCCCCTGCGTAGTTGAAAGCGAAGAACTGCTGAATGAAGTGGCAGATAAAGTGTACGGCATTTGTAAAAGGCTGGGCATACCTTATATTTTTAAAGCCAGTTACCGCAAAGCCAACAGAACAAGTGCCGCTTCTTTTTCGGGGCTGGGAGATGACACAGGTTTAAGCCTGATTAAAAAAATAAAAGACACTTACGGCCTGCCGGTAACCAGCGATATACATGCACACGATGAAGCTGCCGTTGCTGCACAGTATGTAGATATTTTACAGATACCTGCTTTCCTTTGCAGACAAACAGACCTGTTGATTGCTGCTGCAGAAACGGGCAAAATTGTAAATGTAAAAAAGGGGCAATTCCTAAGCGGCCCTTCTATGAAATTTGCAGTAGAGAAAATAAAAAATGCAGGCAACGAAAAAATAATGCTTACAGAAAGGGGCAATACATTCGGTTACCAGGACCTGGTAGTTGATTACCGCAACATTCCCTGGATGAAAGAACACGGCACACCTGTAATAATGGATTGTACGCATAGCCTGCAGCAACCCAACCAAACAAGTGGCGTTACTGGTGGCAACCCACAATTAATCGGCACCATTGCCAAAGCCGCCATTGCCGTTGGTGCTGATGGTTTGTTTATTGAAACACATCCCAACCCTGCAGTTGCCAAAAGTGATGGGGCTAATATGCTCCGTTTAGATTTGCTGGAACCTTTGCTGGAACAACTTGTGAAGCTGAGAAAAGCAGTAATATAAGAGACAGAGTATTGTTCTTTTTGCCCAGCTTGCTTTGAGAATCGCATGCTTAAACTGATGGAGTAATATGCGCAGGTAAAACATTTTTTGATGGGTGCTGATCATTAATCATTTCGCTTGGCAGAATGCCAAATTCCTTTTTAAAGCTGCCTGCAAAATGGCCAAGATTGGAATAACCAACCATTATTCCAACTTCCTTTACTGCATATCTTCCTTCTATTAATAAAGACTTTGCCCGCATCATACGGTTTTTCTGGTAATACTCGTACACTGGCAAACCATACATGGATTTAAAATCTTTTTTTAGTTTGGTAGGACTCATTGCCGCAACCTTAGATAAAGCTGCTATTACAGGGGGCGCACCTGAATAATCCTTTACAAGCAAAGCTTCAATTTTTATCAGCCTGCTTATTTCATCGTCTTTCAATTTAATGGCCTGCTTATTTTTTTCTATCTTCCTCATGAATCCGGTAACCAATTTTTCAATAAGCAGCATTACCCTGTTATAAACAAATTTCCTCCGGAGCGGGTGTTCAGGCTTTTCCTTTATCAGCTCATCCATAATTGCCCTGTATTCGCTATCCATTAATTCAATGTTCTGGCCTTTTAAGAGCATTGAAAAGTAGTTACTTAAAAATTTATCGGTCATTTCGCTGCCAATAAAATTATTAAGAAAGTCATTGCCAAAAATAATCCTCACCGAACGTACCCTTATTTTGGGCGGTATAATAAACCTGCTGTCCATCAAAGAGCTGGTAAGCAATACGGCATTGTTTTCTAAATTATAAATATGTTGCTCACCTGCTGATTTATGTTGCTCAGCACCTTTGTAAAAAGGTTCATTGAACTGCAGGATAAAATATTGCTGGTTGGTGGTTGTTTGCCTGTGCAGCACAAGCCCATCATTAAAATAACCGTCGCTAACAAGTACCGATAATCCATCAGGAAGGTTATAGGCAACAGAAAAACCGCTTCCTGTTTTATCAGGTAAACGCATTACATTATCATGAAGCTGCAGATTCAATGAACGTGCCATTAAATGCAGCATGCTTACGTAATCATTATTATTGTAGCGAATCTCGTTCACTTAAATCATTTATTTTCTGGAATAGCAATTTCAGCAGGAAATTGCTCAAAAGCTTTATAAAAAGTTTTATTAAAACTGCTTACACTCGCAAAGCCCAGGGCATTAGCTGTTTCACGAACAGAATGCCTTTTGGATAAAAGCATAGCCTTTGCTTTATTCATCCTGTGCTTTTGGTAATATTGATTAACAGGTATACCAAAAACTTCTTTAAAAAGGATCTTAAGTTTCGATGGGCTCATGGCGGCAATTCTTGCCAATTGTGCTATGGCAGCCGGGGGCTCAGAAAAATCTTTAAGCAGCTCATGCTCCACATCCTTTATAGCCCGAAGTTCATTGCTCGAAATCCTTACTTTGTAATTTTGCTGCTCAATATTTTTATGCAACCGAGCAAAAAAACGTTCCAGTATCAAAAGCACCCTGTTCTGAACAATCATTTGTTCAAAATGCTTCCCAGCCTGTATATAAACAAGCTCATTCATTAACCGTTTATATTCTGTATCCATTACTTCATAAATAACCAATGGCGATTTAAAAGCAATATGGCTGGCCAGTTTTTCTCCGGCATCTTCGTCTTCAAAATATTCATCAAGCCAGCCTTTGCTGATAATTATATTTACCTGGAGTATATGCACATTTGCTGATGCCATGTAAAACCATTCCTGCGTGGTTTTACCAAAAAAAACCGATCCTTTGGTAACACCATCCTCCCCCCTTACTTCATCGAGCCGCAATACATAAAATTCACTATCAGATTTTTTCCTGTGAAACAGGATGCTGTCAAAAGTAGTGTAGTCATAAACCATCAGCTGCAAACCATTCAGCAGGCTTAGCAGCTTCATAAACCCACTACCTTTTTCCGGGGTGAAATGAATGGTATGATCTGTAACTTTTAATTTCAGGCATTTTGCAAAATACCTGAACATTTCTTCGTAAGCGGTAAGGTTGTATTCAATTTTAATCACTTTGCATGATCAGTTTTTTACAGGTATTTCAGGGGGTTGCGCCTGGCAGAAAGTATGTACTTTTTAATATTGAGCCAAAATGCCATTATCATATAAATGATTACCGGCGAACCCAATGTTAAAAAAGAAATATAAACAAACCACAGCCTGATGCGCGACGTGGCAACACCAAGTGCATTACCTATAGCCGTGCACACACCAAATGCCTGCCATTCAATAAAATTTTTCAGCCTGTTCATACCTGCGATTTATTAAATTGTATTGTGAATATACAAACACTTTTATTAAACCTTTGTTTTATCATAAATTTGCCGCAGTTCAAAAATACAAAGATCTTTTTTAGCCCGGCTTTTAAAGCGCTTTTTATCGTTCCTTGCGTCGCACTCTTGTACGTTCGGAACAAGAAGCAGCAAGCTGCGAGCCGTGAGCTGCGGGCTATCAGCTAATAGGCAGAGCTCGCAGCTAAAAGCTCATAGCTGTTCTTCAGTACAAGAGTGCGACGCAAGTAAAGTTCAGCTTTGCTTCAAATGCTCGGAACAAAAAAAAGATTTAGACCATTTTAAAAAATCGTAAATCTGCATTCGTAAATCTAAAATCATATTTTATGGCATTCGACATCGACATGATCAAAAACCTCTACGCAGCAATGCCTGCAAAAACAGAGGCGGCCCGCAAAGTACTTGGAAGGCAATTAACCTTGGCAGAAAAAATCCTGTTCTCGCATTTGCATGCAGGCCAGGCATTGGAAAGTTTTGAGAGAGGCAAAAACTATGTAGACTTTGCACCCGATCGTGTGGCAATGCAGGATGCTACTGCACAAATGGCTTTGCTCCAGTTTATGCAGGCAGGCAGGCCAAAAGTAGCTGTGCCTTCAACGGTACACTGCGACCACCTGATACAGGCAAAAACAGGTGCCGTGGAAGATTTAAATACAGCCAAATCTGTAAACAAAGAAGTGTACGATTTTCTTGCCAGCGTTTCTAATAAATACGGAATTGGTTTCTGGAAGCCGGGTGCAGGAATTATTCACCAGGTGGTTTTGGAAAACTATGCCTTTCCCGGTGGAATGATGATTGGTACCGATTCCCACACACCAAACGCAGGTGGCCTTGGAATGATCGCCATTGGTGTTGGTGGTGCCGATGCCTGCGATGTAATGGCAGGCTTACCATGGGAATTAAAATGGCCCAAACTCATTGGTATAAAACTTACCGGCAAAATGAGCGGCTGGACGAGTGCTAAAGATATTATTTTAAAAGTGGCAGGCATACTTACCGTAAAAGGTGGAACCGGTGCTATTGTTGAATATTTTGGCGAAGGTGCCGACAGTTTGAGTGCAACCGGAAAAGGAACCATTTGTAATATGGGTGCTGAAATTGGCGCAACCTGTTCGCTGTTTGCTTACGATGAAAAGATGGCTGCCTATTTACAATCAACGGAACGTGCAGATGTTGCGGCTTTGGCTGATGCAGTAAAAGCAGAACTTCGCCCGGATGAAGATGTTTACGAAAATCCATCTAAGTATTACGACCAGGTAATTGAAGTGAACTTAAGTGAATTGGAACCTTATGTAAACGGACCATTTACTCCGGATCTTGCATGGCCCATCAGCAAATTTGCTGATGCAGTTAGAACAAACAACTGGCCAGAACGTTTGGAAGTTGCATTGATTGGCTCCTGCACCAACTCTTCTTACGAAGATATTACACGCTCTGCCTCTCTTGCAAAACAAGCTACAGATAAAGGCTTAAAAGCAAAAGCCGAATTCACTATTACACCCGGCTCCGAGCTGGTTCGTTTTACCATTGAACGTGATGGTTTACTGGATACATTTGAACAGATTGGCGGTGTGGTACTTGCCAATGCATGCGGACCCTGCATCGGTCAGTGGGCAAGGCATATGGATGATCCTTCAAGAAAGAATTCAATCATCACTTCATTCAACAGGAACTTTGCAAAACGTAATGATGGTAATGCAAGCACACATGCGTTTGTTGCATCACCGGAAATTGTTACAGCATTCGCTATTGCAGGCGATCTTACTTTTAATCCATTAACTGATTCATTAAAAAATAAGGCAGGTGAAAGTGTAATGCTGGATGAGCCAACCGGTTTTGAATTACCACCCAATGGCTTTGCTGTTGAAGATGCAGGTTTTCAGACACCGGCTTTAGATGGCAGTGGCATTGAAGTAGCCGTTTCTCCGGAGAGTCAGCGCCTGCAATTGCTTGCACCTTTTACAGCCTGGGAAGGCATTGATATTAAAGGCTTGAAACTCCTGATAAAAGCAAAAGGTAAATGTACTACTGACCATATTTCAATGGCAGGCCCATGGTTAAAGTTCCGCGGACATTTGGACAATATTTCCAATAACATGCTGATCGGTGCCATCAATTTTTTCAATGAAAAATCTGATTCAGTAAAGAATGCTTTAACCGGCGAATACGGCGCTGTACCTGCAACACAGCGTGTTTACAAAGCTGAAGGTATTGGTTCAATCGTAGTAGGTGATGAGAACTACGGAGAAGGCAGTTCACGCGAACATGCAGCTATGGAACCACGGCATCTTGGGGTTCGTGCTATTCTTGTAAAATCATTTGCACGTATACACGAGACCAATTTGAAAAAGCAGGGTATGCTTGCGCTAACTTTCGACAAGAAAGAAGATTACGATAAAGTTCAGGAAGATGATAATATTGATATTGTCGGGCTTACTGATTTTGCTCCGGGTAAATCTTTAATTGTTGTGCTCAACCATAAAGACGGCAGTTCTGATTCAATCATTGTAAACCATACTTACAATGAACAGCAGATAGAATGGTTTAAAGCCGGCGGTGCATTGAATATTATCAGGAAAAATTTTGTGGGATAATAATACATGTTTCCATAAAATGCGTTCTTCGCTTTGCTGAATAAAGTTGCGAAAGTACAAGAGTGCGACGCAAGAAAAGCTTCATAGTAATTCTTTAGTTGGG
>JANXWM010000666.1 GCA_025351145.1 Chitinophagaceae bacterium | reverse complement strand
AAAACAAATGCAAAAGCAGAAGCAATGAACAGTAAGATACAACGCTTCATTACAGCTAATTATGGCGTAAGAGATAAAGACTTCTTTCTTTACAGGTTAGCTCATTACTACTCTTAGCACCTCAAAGTATTAATTAGCCGACTTGCGGTGGGAATTAGTTTATTATTATTTTCGGTTTGGAAGAAATCAGGAATTTCAGAAATTATACAATAAGCATTGATAGAAAAAGAAGGGCAAAGCAAGACAAAACAGAAGAACCTATCATATTGTTGATGACCAGTCAGTTAAAAATACACTTATAAGCAGCTGGGATAAAGAATTTGATGCGGGTAAGCAAATAAAAGGTATTAAATAGCACATAATTGTTGATAAACTTGGATTGGCATTATTACTTGTGGTGATTCAGGGTGCATCAGTACAGGCTAGAAACGGAACTATAGATTTGGTAAACAAAATGCGTAAAAGCTGTAGGAAAGTAATAAAAGCATTTGCCGATGGTGGATACAAAGGGGGTAATTGATAGCGCCTATAAAAACAAAGTTTAAAAAAGAACTGGAAATAATTAAACGAAACTAAATGCACACTTCTAACCCATATTACACATTCGGTTTTTTTACTTTTAGAATCTCCAAGAAACAAATACGCTAATAGATTCTGCGGGAAATTGACTTTAAAAAACTCTAATGCCATAAAAAATAAGGCTTTTTTAGTTGATTTTCAAACTATTGCACTGGAATTTTTTCTACTTCTCAATTAGAGCTGAACCGATTTTTCTTAGTTGTGTGACCAGTTTATGATCCAGCCAAATTACATCAAATACTTTATTGGCCTTAAACTCAAGGTATTGACGCCGGTAATCAGGTTACTAATTTTACAACTCTTAAACAACATTACATGCCACAAACCTGTTGGTAGAGTTAAGAATACTTTGGCATATTAACTCCGCCAACCGGTTAAAATCTTTATTTTTTATGCAACTTCAACGTTTCCATTGCATTTTTTAGAATCTGCTATTAATCTTGACTATTAACTATGCTACAAGAAATGTAAAGAAACCACTACTGTTCCACAAGTAACAGTTTCGCTACGAAACATTACCTTTAAATAATGAGAAAAAAATGGACATTAAATACAGACATAAGTGATTCAGTAATAATAAGAGGTAAAAAGAAATGGCAAATAGCTCTTAGAAGATATGTTCTTGAAAAAAATAAAAGCTCATTTTATGCTATATACTTTGGACTTGATATATCAAGATTAAGATCTTGGGTAGAGTTACAGTTTGATTCAGATATGAAATGGGATAATTTTTCATCTGTTTGGCAATTTGATCATATAATACCTCCAGTCTATTTTGATTTTAATAATGAGTCAGATCTAAAACTTTGTTGGAATTTCACTAACATTAGAGTGCAAAAAAAAGAGTCGTTTGCAAAAAATAATCACATTACCGACTTACTCACAGCGAAGGCTTATTTTGAATTACTATATAAAAACACAAACTATTTAATATGCGGACTGATGGTTGAAAAAATAATTGGAATTGAGGAAACAAGAATTTCAAAAAGTAAAAAACTGACTGATTTTATAGTTAACAAAAAACAAGATCTTGATATTATTTCCACATTAAGCCCTTACGAGTTCTCTAAGCTCAATTCTGCTGTCCCACTTTCAGAAATACTTGCAGAGCGATCCTTTTTGAAAAAATTTGATCTACCTAAATGAGTTGACTCCTTTTAAGATTCTCTAAATATTACATACTATGATCAAAGTATCTTTGTCGTCTTATGTTTCAGAAATATGATATTATTGTTATAGGTGCCGGCCATGCCGGTTGTGAAGCTGCAGCTGCAGCTGCAAACATGGGAAGCAAGGTGCTACTGGTCACCATGAATATGCAGACAATAGCCCAGATGAGTTGCAATCCGGCAATGGGAGGAATTGCGAAAGGGCAAATAGTTAGAGAAATAGATGCTTTGGGAGGATATAGCGGAATAGTTACTGACAAAAGCATGCTACAATTCAGGATGTTAAATAAAAGTAAAGGCCCAGCGATGTGGAGTCCAAGGGCTCAAAGCGATAGAATGCTCTTTGCTGGAACATGGCGAACCATGCTGGAACAAACACTAAATGTTGATTTTTATCAGGATACTGTTCAGTCAATTATTATTGAAAATACTGCTGCATGCGGAGTGATAACGGGATTGGGGCACACAATCTATTCGAAAGCCGTTATCGTCACCAGCGGTACTTTTTTGAATGGTATAATTCATATCGGAGAAAAAAAATTTGGAGGGGGGAGAGTAGCAGAAAAAGCTTCCTCCGGTATTACAGAACAGTTAGTTGAATTTGGGTTTGAAAGTGACAGGCTTAAAACCGGAACACCACCCAGGGTAGACGGAAGAAGTTTAGATTACAAAAAAATGGATGAACAGAAAGGCGACGAACAGATTACAGGATTTTCATATCTTGACGTTAACCGAATAAAACCCGAACAACAAAAAAGTTGTTTTATTACTTACACTAATAATAAGGTCCATGATATTCTTAAAACAGGATTCGATAGAAGTCCAATGTTTACCGGAAGAATTGATGGAGTTGGACCAAGATACTGCCCTAGTATAGAAGATAAGATTAACCGTTTTGCAGATAGAGATCGACATCAAATATTTGTAGAGCCAGAAGGGTTTGATACAATTGAGATATATGTAAATGGATTTTCCACATCGCTGCCAGAAGAAGTACAATACGAAGCTATTCGTAGTATACCTGGCTTTGAGACTTCTAAAATGTTTCGTCCTGGTTACGCTATTGAATACGATTTTTTTCCTCCTACTCAACTGAAACATTCTCTTGAAACTAAAAAAATAAACAATCTATTTTTCGCAGGGCAAGTTAATGGAACAACTGGTTACGAGGAAGCTGCCTGTCAAGGAATAATGGCTGGAATAAATGCTCATCAAAAAATAAATGAAAAAGATCCATTAATCTTAAAAAGAAGTGAGGCTTATATAGGAGTTCTTATTGATGATCTTATCAGTAAAGGAACAGAAGAACCTTATCGCATGTTTACCAGCAGAGCAGAATACCGCACTTTGTTAAGACAGGATAATGCAGATTTACGCCTCACAGAACTTAGCTACAATATTGGACTTGCTTCAAAAGAAAGGATGGATAACGTAGAACATAAGAAAAATGCAGTCCAGGAAATATGCAGCGTACTCCAAAACACCACAATCATCCCTGACACCATTATAGCGTACTTTAACGAAATACAATCATCACCACTTACAGATAAACAAAAAGCTTCAAAGATTTTATTACGCCCGGATGTTGATATTGTTTCTTTAATAAAAGCAATTCCTGAACTTCAGGATAAAACAAAAGAATTTACGGATAAAGAATTAGAACAGGCAGAAATACAAATCAAATACGAAAGGTACATCGAGAAAGAAAATGATCTTGTAAAAAAAATGTCATCAATGGAAGAACTTCTTATTCCAGATAGCTTTAATTATGACAAAATATCTTCTTTAAGTAATGAAGCTCTTCAGAAATTTAAGAAAATAAGGCCCCGTACACTTGGTCAGGCAGGGCGCATAAGTGGTGTAAATCCGAGCGATGTGCAAATTTTAATGGTATATATGGGCAGGTAATTTTACGTTATATTAAAGCCTTAGTTTAGTAAAACCTATACACCAAATTCTAAAAGAGGGGTTAAATAATCTTGTATTCATTCACGGGTAACGTTTCAATCATTAATATTACAAAGAAAATAAAAATGGCTTGAAAAGAATACTACTCCATGCATTAATTATATGTTTTTTTGCTATTGCTTTACCGGCCCAAACCCTCTTTGCACAACAAACAAAACTTAGTGGCACAGTTTATGATTTTTTTAATCAAAGACCCCTCGAAGCTGTTACCGTACAAACTTCCTCAGGATCAAATACTATTACAGATTCAACAGGAAAATTTACTGTAGTTATTTTTAAAAAAGACAGTGTTTGGTTTTCCTATTTATCTAAACGAACACTTAAATATGCCGTGGATACTATTCGTGATATTACCAACTTCGAAATTGCATTACATGTAGACGCAGCTTGGCTTCCAGCGGTTAAAGTAAGAAACAGTAATTACAGATTTGATTCAATGCAGAACCGCCAGGAGTATGCAAAAATTTTCAATTTCAAAAAGCCTGGGCTTAAATTAAGCAGCGCTTCAACTTCGTCTTATGTACCTGGTGGTGTAACTGCAGGTTTAGATCTTGACGAAATAATAAACATGTTCCGCTTTAAAAGAAACAGGCAAATATTAACCATGCAAAACAGGTTAATACAGGAAGAAGAAGATAAATATGTCAACCACCGTTTTACAAAATTTCTCGTGCATAAACTAACAGGCTTATCAAATAACTCATTAGATAGTTTTATGAACATCTCACGCCCATCATACGAACTCCTCCAAACAATGAACGACATTGAACTCGGTTATTACATTGAACAATGCCACAAAATATATGCTGCTAATAAAAAACAACAAGAGTCTATTTTCATGCGGCCTGAACCCAATTAATAAAATTAGAAAATTATTGAGCCAACAGAAGTGCTGCTATGATACATCGTTGTGTCACTCACTTGTACTGAATCGCTATATTCGGCATTTACGCGAAGATTATAAACATAGCATGAAGGCCTGGTTGATAAATTTAAACGTAACGGCCCAGGGCCGAATAATTCTCCGAACGTACAAGTGAGTGACACAACAGTCGACGATAGTAGTAATACAGATCGTAAAAAAACTATACTAAAATTATTTAATTAATCCCGCAGCTTTACTTATTTGCATCATCCTTTCCATAGGTTTTAAAGCTGCAAGTCTAAGGCCTTCATCCATGGTAATTTCTGGGGTTTCGTACTGCATGCACAGGTACAATTTTTCAAGCGTATTCAATTTCATGTGAGGACAATCGTTGCACGCACACGAATTATTTGGAGGTGCAGGAATAAAGGTTTTACCAGGCGCATCCTTTTGCATTTGGTGAAGTATTCCCGTTTCTGTTGCTACAATAAATTCGTTACATGAATCTGTAACTGCATAATTTAAAAGTTGTGTTGTACTGCCTATATAATCAGCAATTCTAAGCACAGCTTCCTCGCATTCAGGATGTGCTATCAGTTTAGCCCCCGGATTACGCATTTTAAGCTTCGTTATCTTCTCCAAACTAAAAATCTCATGAACCATACAAGCCCCATTCCATAACACCATGTTGCGCCCCGTTTGCTTGTTAAGATATGCGCCCAGGTTTTTATCAGGAGCAAAAATAATGGGCTGTTCTCTTGGTACACTTTCTATAATCGCCTTTGCATTACTGCTTGTGCAAATAATATCGCTCAATGCTTTAATGTCTGCAGAGCAGTTAATATACGAGATAACAATGTGGTCTGCATACTTGTCCTTAAACCTTTTAAAAAGGTCAGCAGGGGCACTGTCTGCAAGCGAGCAGCCAGCTTTAAGATCGGGCAGTAAAACTTTTTTAGAATGGTTAAGAATTTTTGCAGTTTCAGCCATAAAGTTAACGCCTGCAAAAACAATCATACCAGCATTGGTCATTGCCGCCTGTTGTGCAAGGCCAAGACTGTCGCCGATATAATCTGCCACGTCCTGAATATCCGGCTCCTGGTAATAGTGTGCAAGCACTATTGCATTCTTTTCTTTTTTCAAAATTTCAATTTCATGAAACAGGTCCAGTTCAGGATCTACATCAATATCCAGGAAACCAATTTCGTTGATTTTATTTTTCGCTCCGGCAATGTTAATATCCATTGTAGTATATGTATTAATACATTATTATTATAAAACACTATTACTATTACGGGTGTGTATATCGTGATAAGTTTATTATCCCCATTGAACAAAGTTAATTACGGTTCGGTTACCAACAGAAATAAACAAAAAATACACATACCGTAAATCAATCTCAGTAAACATTTTACTGTGTTCTTAACATCCGTTGATAAAAAATAGATACGATATACCCATCAATATAATCACACCATATCCACTGTTAATTAAGAGGAATTAAAATGTTGGCAATATCATCTCAAAGCTTCATTTGCCAAAAAACCGTGTATTTGTTCTTTTTGTTTCCAGAAATTAAAATCAAAAACCATCCTTTACTAACAGATAATATATCTTATCAACAGGGGGCATGTTAAAAGGAGTTTCACAACCGTTTATTAAAGCCCCATATATAACTTATGAGCTTTATTACAAGCATTAGTTTTTATAGCATCGTCCCTTGCGTCGCAATCCTTTCATCTTTCATATAATGGTCATCTTCAGTATCTGTTGCAGTTACCCAAATAAATTTTAACCTGCTGCCTGTGCAAAAATGTAATACAATCATTAATTAATCCTGAAAAAAATTGCAACTATACAGGCTCTTAGTTATTCACAATTTGTTCAATTGTATTATTACCCTATTTTTGCCATCCTCTAAAAATCATATACATAATATTATGTCAGTTATTCAAAGGATACGCGATAAAGCAGCGTGGTTTGTGTTCGGAGCGATTGCCTTGTCATTAATTGCATTTATACTGCAAGATGCATTTACCCGAAACAGGGGGGCATCTTCCAATTCCAATGTGCTGGGAAAAGTAAATGGAACAACCATCGAAAGAACAGCTTTTGAAGAAAAGCTCACTTTCTATGAGCAGGCCAATGGTACACCCCGCAGCCAGTTAACGGGTAATGTGTGGGATTACATGATCGATCAAACGGTAATGCAGCAGGCTTATGCTAAGCTCGGGCTTCAGTTTACATCTAAAGAATTAAGTGATGCACTGTTTGGTGATAAACCGCCATCCTGGTTGCAGCAGGCTTTCAGCGATCCTGCTACAGGTATATACAATGCGCAGGCTGCAAGGGAACAGTTTGCTCAAATGAAAAAGAATACAAACGATGCAAGGATAACCCAAATATATACCGGTTACCTTGAACCTACTATTCAGCAATCACTTCGTCAAAAATACCAGGTGCTTATTACCGGTGCCATCTATGTTCCTAAATGGCTGGCCGAAAAAACAAATGCAGATAATAATTCTTTTGCCAAAGCTTCTTATGTATTCGTTCAATATAGTTCAATTGCCGACAGCACAATAAAGGTAAGTGACGAAGAAATTAACACTTACGTAAGCAAACACCCAAAACAATTTGACCAAAAAGAAGAAACCAGGCAAATATCATATGTAAATTTTGATGCCTCACCAAATGCAGAAGATACACTTACGCTTATCAACCAGATGAATCTTTTAAAAAATGATTTTGCAAATACAACAGAGGCAAAAGTGTTCTTAACAAAAAATGGTACAGAGCTTCCTTTTTACGACAGCTATATCAGTAAATCTGAAATAAAACAAAAAGTAAACGATTCAATATTTGCTTTACCTGTTGGTGGAATGTACGGTCCTTATTTAGACGGCAACAATTATGTAATAGCAAAGATGATAGGGATAAAACAAATGCCCGATTCAGTTAAAGTGCGACACATACTTATTTCTACACATCAACAGCAGCAGGATGGCAGTTCTTTTGTAAGGGTGCGTGACGATAGCTCTGCATACAAAAGATTAGACAGTGCTGTAAAAGAGATAAATGCCGGTGCTAACTTCGATTCCGTTTGTGCAAAATATTCAGAAGATCCTGGAAGTAAAGACAAAGGCGGTATTTATGATTATTTCCCTACGGGAAAAATGGTGGAGCAATTCAATGATTTTGCTTTTACCGGCGCCCCGGGCGAAAAGAAAATAGTACAAACATCCTTTGGTTATCACTACATAGAAATCCTCGGGCAAAAAGGTGCTGAACCTGCTTTTAAAATTGCTTACCTCGGAAAGCCAATTGTAGCAAGCCAGGAAACTGTAAACGCTGCCAATAATGCAGCTACACAATTTGCCTCAACCAATAAAGATAAACCACAGTTCGACGCTGCTTTGGCAAAAATAAACAAACAGCCATTGATCGCTGCAGATATAAAAAAGAACGATTTTACTATACCTGTTATTGGCGAAAACAGGCAAATGGTAAGATGGATTTATCAAAGCAATGTTGGCGATGTTTCTTCTCCTTTTCAGACGAATGACAAATACATTGTTGCAGTTATTACCGGCATCAGTAAAAAAGGAACCATGAGTGCCGCTGCTGCAAGACCAAAGGCAGAGCCGCTTATCCGTAATGAAAAGAAAGCGCAGATAATCATCAATACAAAAATGAAAGGCAGTTCACTTGACGATATTGCAAAAGCTTCTGGTACAGCCGTTCAGGTGGCAGACAGCATTTCGTTTCAATCCCCGGTAATACCCAACCTTGGCAGCGAATCTAAAATGGTTGGCGCAGCGTTTAATAAACAAAACCAGGGCAAAGTAAGCGCATCAATTGCCGGATCATTCAGCGTTTTTGTAGTACGCGGCGAATCTATTTTTGCAGGCTCTTCTTTAGGCAGCAGCCCCGAAATGATTAAAGCTTCCCTCGAAACAGAGCTTAAATCGCGGGCAGGCTACCAGTCGTTAAATGCATTGCGACAGGCCGCAGATGTAGAAGACCACCTTTCTGATTTTTATTAACAGTAATTTATTTTTATAAAAAAAGCCACGCATTGCGTGGCTTTTTTGTTTTCGCTAAACGGAAAAACAACCTGCAAAAATAGCACAAACAAATCAAGGTAAATCCAATTGCATAATTCTTGGTTAGCTTTGTACAAACAGTATTTTATGCAGGAAACATTTGTGAACAAGGTGGCAGAGAGCGGCATCATTACTTTTAACCTCGAAGATTATTATCCAAAATCTGATATAGATGTTTTCGACCTCAAAGAATTTTTATTTATGGGGCTAATCTTAAAAGAAAAAGATTACCGCTCTGCACTGCAAACCGTTAACTGGCAGCAGTACCACGATAAGTATATCGCAGTTACCTGTACCGCCGATGCCATTATTCCTGTATGGGCTTACATGCTTGCGGCCAGCTATTTACAACCGGTTGCAAAAGACATATTTTTCGGCGATGAAAAAGCCCTCATCAGCAATGTGCTTTTAAAAAATATTGATGCCGTAAATGTTGAGGAATACATAGATAAACGAGTAGTGATAAAGGGTTGCGGTGATGTGCAGATTCCCGAAAGCGCTTACTTGGCCATCACTTCTAAACTAAGGCCTTATGTAAAAAGCATTATGTATGGCGAGCCATGCAGTACAGTGCCTATCTATAAAAAGAAATAATTTTATTTACCCGGCTAAGGAATTTCTATGAATCGTTCCTTGCGTCGGAGGCTTTATATTTTCGATAACGAGCTTTCCCAAGATATTGGTGAAACACTTCAAATGATCACGAACTGTTTAGTTACAAAAAAATAAGTCAACTACTTAAACAATACAATATGAAACAATTTATTCCGGCTCTGATTATTTTTGCATCCTGCAGTTCTCCAAATATGGAATCACGGATACAGAATTATATGAAAGATAGCATTGTGGTGAATTTTAATGACCCTGGTTCTTACGAATTCGTTTCAATTGATAAGCCTGATACCGTTTCGAATTACTTTTTTCTTTACAGCGAAAAGCTGAAGCATTTAGAGGTATTGCAAGTTAAAACAGCAGAAAAGGGCACCAATGATATTGAGAAGATTAATGATGATTTACAGAAAACCGGCAGCGATTTAGATAAGCAAATTTCTGATAATCACAAAAAGGTTGACAGCCTTATTGGTTTAACGATAAATATTGAAAACAACGCAATCGAAAAGATTGACAATGAATTAAAACAGCCTGACTTTGTTCATCATTTGAACTATAACGTAAAGTACCGCGGTAAAAATAAAATGGGTGCATTAATATTGGATGATATTACCCTGAGTTATTACCCGAAAGAAAATAAGATTGTACCGGTTAAAGATGTGGCCGGGCAGTAAATCTTTGTTTAAGCTTCTATTGTCGCACACTTGTACTAAAGAATAGCTATGAGCTTTGGGCTGTCAGCTACAAGCTCTTACTTTTTCTGCAGCTTGAGGTCCGCAGCCTGTAGCTGAATATTGTTCCGAACGTACAAGTGTGCGACGCAAGAGCCGATGCCATCAAAAACTTAGCCCGGCTAATAGTATTTACAGAAAACAAAAAAGCCTGCAGGTAATGCAGGCTTTAATTATACTTTTTAAGATAGCTTATTACTTTTTACCCCCCGTTTTGTTTTTCATTTCCTGAACCTTTTTCTGGGTTTCTATTACCTGAGCATACTTTTCCTGAAACTTACTTACCTTTTTAGGCTCTTTACGTTTTGCATCCATTTGTGCCAGGATCTTATCATGATCAATGATATAGTTCTGAATGGTAAACTGTATGCCAAGCGTAATAATATTCGAAACGGTATAGTACCAGGTTAATGCCGATGGCAGCCTGTTGAATACGAAAAGCAATACAAATGGAAATATATATGGCATGTACTTCATGGCAGGATTATCCTGTGTTGGCGTCATGCTCATATTATAAACAGAGATGAGAAAACTGGTTGCCACAGCGGTTAAGGTAAACAGGCTGATATGGTCGCCAAAACCCAGCGGCACTGTAAAGGGCAAGTGAACCAGTATATCATAAGATGACAGGTCTTTTATCCAGAGAAAGCCCTGGCCCCTTAAGGCAATATTCGAACTAAAGAAACTATACAAGGCAAAGAATATAGGTATTTGTAGCAGTGCCGGCATACAGCCACCAAGCGGGTTAACCCCCGCCTCCCGGAAGAGTTTCATTTGCTCCACAGCAAAACCCTGCTGGTCTGTTCCAAATTTTTTCTTTAATCCATCAAGCTCTGGTTTAAGCACACGCATTTTTGCGCCGCTTAAATAACTCTTATAAGTAAGTGGTGATGTAACGCCGCGAATTAATAAAGTGAGAATGGCAATAACCCATCCGTAATGCCCAATTAAACCGGCAATGAAATTAAACACGGGCATTATGAGCCAGCGGTTAATGTATTTTACAAAAGCAAAAATCCCGCTGCCAAGGTTTACAAGATTCTCCATCCCATTATTATAATCCTTGAGGGTATTGTATTCGTTAGGTCCATAATACAACTGCATAGGAATTGTAGCCTGTGCTGTGCTGGGCACCTGTATTTTCATACTCGCCGATGCGTTGAAAAGCTGCGGCAAGGAATCGGGCAGCAAAGTCATCTGTGCTGTACCGCTTGCAAATTTGCTTTTCGAAATAAGCGAAGTATTAAAGAACTGCTGCTTAAAACTAAACCAGTCAAGGGGTTTGTCGAGCGTTGCTGTAGCACCTGCTGCCGCACTTGTATAATCAAAGCCATCTGCCCCATAATAGTATGCTACAAGCGATTGCTGGGTTTCATAAACCCGGGAAACCTGCTGCTGGTGCAATTCTACATTCCAGTGCATATTGAGCGAATTTGCTGTAAGCAGCTTATCTGCACCATTAAGTAAAATGTTCCAGTCAATCATATAGTTGCCGGTGCGTATTACGTACTGGTGCGTAATACTCTGGCCGCCAGAATCGCTTAATGTGTAAGTAATGGTTTGGGCACTGTCGCCGTTCTTAGTAACCTGAGCATCGCCAAAAAAGAGTGTCGATGTTTCAGCACTTTGGTTGGGTGCAGTGTTAATGGTATAGCCCAGCTTATCGTCTTTACCACCGGAGAGCATTACGGGCATACTGTCCAGGCCCTTGTATTTTTTTAGCTGAACGCTTTTTAAAGCACCTCCTTTATTAGAAAAAGTTGCTTTTAAAAGGTCGTTTTCTACAACAGTTAAGGTTTCTATTCCATTGGCGGACTGTACAAAATTACCCGCGGCAGAAACTTTACCCATTGAATCCCTGTGCAGGGAATCTGTGAAAGCGGCTGCTTTATCTTCAGGTCTTATCCTTGCATTATTGGCTTTTTGAGTGGAGTCAGCAATATGCTTTTGCTGGTCAGCTAAAACCTGTTGCTGTTTATTGGTGTACCAAAAAAACATAAAAAACAGTATGGCCAGCAGCACCATACCAATCACCGTGGTTCTATCCATGTTCATAAGTAGATCGTAAAATTGAGCGGCAAAGGTAGGGATTGGAATGAGATTGCCGCTGTAAGATTTCACTTAAAAGATTAGCGGAAAAACCACTGTAATACCGGCAATTGAGCGTTGTGGCATCGTCTGTTGCGTCGCAATCCGTTCATCGTTCCCTTTTCAATTGGGCTGTGCGAAGAAGTGATATTTTAGAAAATGATTGCGTTATTTAAAAACTAAGCATGCAGCCTGTTACTATTAATGAAGTTGATGCAATATGCTGAATAGAATTACCGAACGTACAAGGGTGCGACGCAAGAGGCGATGCCCCTTGTAACTAAGTTTGGTCAATAATAGAAATTTTGAATGGGAGCCCTTTGATCTTTCTGATAAATATTTTCGCTGCAAACACTAAGGTTGATTTTTTGATCGTTTCTTTACAGTCTCCCACTTTAACCACCGTTTTAAATCATCTTATTCAAGTTTAATTGTACTGCTATGCAAGAGCAAGAGCAACAGCAACCGCTTTCCCAAAGGGAAACGTATCAACCTGTGGCCTTTACCAAATTCCTTTGGTGGCTGGCCACCGCCGAAAAAGAAATTATTTCCGAATGCACAATCGACCGCAACCGCTATGCGATTACCGGCATGACGGTGCTGGGCACATCGTTATTCGCAACCCTTGCCTGGAGTTATTTTTTCAGCACAGTAGTAAGCAATATTTTCTTTGCCATACTTCTCGGACTTTTTATGGGCGGCATTATTTTAAGCATAGACAGGGCATTGATAAAAGGCATCACTGCTCAAAATAAAAGGAAAGCGGTACCGCTGATTATTCGTGGCCTGCTGGCATTAACTATTGGCACTTTTATGGCACAACCTGCTTTGCTTTATTTATTTGATAAGGAAATTCATGTGCAGATATCGTTAGACAACGAACAAAAGAAACGTGATAAAAAACAACAGCAGGATTCTTTATATGCCAAACAAAAAAATGAATTGCTGCTGCAAAAAACGCGTACTGTGCAGCAGCTTGATGATAAGTACAATGAAGTTGCAACAGCCCGAAACAATTTTATTGCTGAAACAGATGGCACCGGTGGCAGCGGTAAAATTGGGCTTAAGGATATTGCCAAAGCAAAACAGAATGAATATGAAAAATTGGATCAGGAATATAAGCAGTTAAACGTGGCTGCTCAACCAAAAATACAATCTATTGACAGTTCGCTTGCAGCAATAGAAGCAGCTAAACAAAAGGAACAGGAGGAATTCAATACCCTGCTGAATGATAGCTTTCTTACACGTATAGAAGCTTTGCACAATCTTATACAAAACAACAGCGCCGCACAGTTCAGGTATTATTTGCTGATCATTATACTTGTGCTTATTGAGCTGATGCCTGTAATAGCCAAAACACTTTTACCCAACGGAACATACGATGAAAAAGTAAGGCTGCGTGAAGAGATGGAAAAAGCAATTGTAAACAGCAATACTGCGAAAGAACAGGAATTAAAAGAACTCTATAACCAAATGGCTTTTGAACAGGACAGTGCGTTTATGCAGCAATTCTTTGCCGATGCAAAAGAAGAGCGGAGCCAAAAAATGAAGGACAAACTTCAACGCTGGAAAAAAGACGAAGACCAAAGCTTCGACAGCGTTTGGACCGATTTAAAAAAGAATTTTTTAAGTAAACAGGAGAACTGATACGCTTTGTTTGTAAAGGAGTTTTTACACAAGCTCCTTCACTACATTAGCAATCACTTTTGGTTTACCTAAGGTGTAGTAATGCAATACGGGTACACCAAACGCTTTCAACTCTTTGCTCTGCTGCACAAGCCATTCAGCGCCTACTTTTTCGCAATCCTCATCTGTTTTGCATTTCATTATTTCATTGGACAGTTCGGTGGGAATATCTACATGAAAAATCCTTGGCAGTACAGAAAGTTGTTTCTTGGTGGTAATGGGTTTTAAACCCGGTATTATGGGCACATCAATACCGTTATCGCGGCAGGCTTTTACAAAATCAAAAAACTTCTGGTTATCGAAAAACATCTGCGTCATTATATATTCTGCGCCGGCAGTTACTTTTTCTTTTAGGTAACGCAGGTCAATCTCTAAGTTAGGTGCTTCAAAATGTTTTTCAGGATAACCTGAAACACCAATACAGAATTTTGTTTTGCCGCCATTGCGTATATCTTCATCAATATAAATACCGTGATTCAGGTTCACCACCTGTTTCATCAGGTCAATCGCGTAAAGGTTGCCCCCGGGTTCGGGTTCAAAGCTGGCTTCATTTTTTGCCGCATCGCCGCGTATCACCAGCACATTATCTATCCCTAAAAAATTAAGGTCGATCAATGCATCTTCAGTTTCGCGTTTGGTAAACCCTCCGCAAATAATATGGGGCACAGCATCTATCTGGTAGTGATTCATGATAGCAGCGCAAATGCCAACAGTACCGGGCCTTTTGCGCACCTCCACTTTTTCAAAACTGCCATCGGCTTTTTTCTTAAAAGCCGTTTCACTGCGGTGATACGTAACATTGATCCACGAAGGTTTAAACTCCATCAAAGGGTCAAGGTGGTCGTAAATTGATTGAATACTTTTACCCTTCAGCGGCGGAAGTATTTCAAAAGATACCAGCGTGTCTTTAGCCTGTTGTATATGATCGGTTACTTTCATTTTATTTAAAATCGTTACTTTATTTTTTAGCCCGGCATTCGGAATACTATTGATCGTTCCTTGCATCGCACTCTTGTACATTCGGAACATTTTTGAGCTATGGTTCAAAACGTTCACAAGTTCCAAACGTTCGCATGTTCTTTGCCTTTAAAAACCTTGTGACCTTGTGAACCCCGTGAACGTTGGAGCTGCTGCTTCATGTTTCCAACAGTACAAGAGTGCGACGCAAGAGGTGATGCCATGAAAAACTTTTTGCCCGGCCCATCAAATTCTTTTTTCGCAGCGCAAAATAACGCAAAAAACACCAGCAAATTTTTTGTGCAAACTCCTGTTAAGATAAAACCTGTTTTGCGCACATTGTACGGCTTCCTGTATTTTTGCCCAAATACATCAACATTGAGCTTAGTAATTTCTACAAAAGACCTTGTAAAAACTTACCGCAACCGCACGGTGGTAGATCATGTTTCTATAGAAGTAAACCAGGGCGAAATAGTTGGTTTGCTTGGTCCAAATGGCGCTGGCAAAACCACCACCTTCTATATGGTGGTAGGTCTTATTAAACCAGATGAAGGTGAGGTATTTCTTAACACTGAAGAAATAACACAACTGCCCATGTATAAACGTGCCCAAATGGGTATTGGCTATTTGCCGCAGGAGGCAAGTGTGTTTCGTAAGTTAAGCGTGGAAGATAATATTATGGCCGTGCTGGAAATGACTAAAATGAACAAACCCGACCGCCGTGAAAAACTGGAAGGTTTACTCGATGAATTTAACCTGCAGAAAGTACGCAAAAACAATGGCGACAGCCTTAGCGGCGGCGAAAGAAGAAGAACAGAAATTGCCCGGGCACTGGCCGTAGACCCAAAATTTATTTTGCTTGATGAGCCTTTTGCGGGGGTTGACCCTATTGCAGTGGAAGATATTCAAAGCAATGTGGCCCGGTTGAAATTGAAGAATATTGGCATATTAATTACAGACCATAATGTAAATGAAACACTCTCCATCTGCGACCGTGCTTACCTCTTGATTGATGGTAAAATATTTAAACACGGCACCGCCGAACAATTAGCTGATGATGAACAGGTGCGCCGCCTCTACCTTGGAACAAACTTTGAATTAAAACGCAAAGACTGGATTATTGAAATGGGCATGAAAGACAAAACAGTTGCGGCTGAAACAGAAATGCCAGACGTGATTGAGTAGTTTTACAAATAGCTTTCCGTTTCTCATAATCATTGCTTATTTTGCCCCCTGTCGGCATGAAAATACTTTCTCCAGCCATATCAAGATTGGCCCGTTTACGCTATTGGAAAATAGAGCAGTGGATCAATAATCCGGTTGATGCCCAACGGGAAGTGTTACAGGATCTTGTAACACATGCGCAGCATACTGAAATAGGAAGAAAATATGGTTTTCACGAACTGTTTAATATCCGCAGGTTTAAAGAGCGTATCCCCATTCATGAGTACGAAAACATAAAGCCATATATCGAGCGCCTTATGAAGGGCGAACAAAACCTGCTTTGGAACACACCCGTTTACTGGTTCGCAAAAAGCAGCGGCACTACCAGCGATAAAAGCAAGTTTATACCCATAACTGAAGAGAGCCTGGAAGACTGTCATTACCAGGGAGCAAAGGACCTGCTAACATTGTATTATCATTTTAATCCTGATAGCGACCTGCTAACAGGCAAGGGTTTGGTAATTGGCGGAAGCCACCAGGTAAGCGCTATTAATGAGGAAAGCTATTATGGTGATCTTAGTGCCGTTTTATTACAGAACACCCCTTTCTGGGGCCACTGGATACGCACCCCCGAATTATCCATTGCACTGATGGATGAATGGGAAGGAAAAATTGAAACCCTTGCAAAGTCTACCATACAGGAAAACGTAACTTCTATCTCCGGCGTGCCTACCTGGACACTTGTTTTAATAAAACGCATCCTCGCAATTACCGGAAAACAATATTTAAAAGAAGTGTGGCCTAATCTTGAATTGTACATTCATGGCGGTGTTTCTTTTACGCCTTACCGGGAGCAGTTTGAAAAATTAGTTGGC
>JANXWM010000655.1 GCA_025351145.1 Chitinophagaceae bacterium | reverse complement strand
CGAACGAATCCAGCACAAAATAAAATGGCTACAAAAGGTAATACCGCATTAAACAAAGGCATCCCCAAATTGAAGGATGCCTTTGTTGTTATAGTGAAAACAGAATGGAACGCGGCAATTGTAAACAAGCTGCAAGCTGGTGCATTAAAGGTCTTTAAGGAATCGGGAATTGGTTATAAGGTAATCACTGTTCCCGGCGCTGTAGAGATACCTTTTGTCATAAAAGCTTATGCAGAAGGCAATCAGCCGCCTGCCGATGCATTCATTGCTTTTGGCACTGTTATACGGGGCGATACACCGCATTTCGAATATGTATGCAAATCAGTTACTGACGGTATTTTATCTTTAAACATGCTGCTGGATACACCTGTAATATTTGGTGTGCTTACCGTAAACACAGAGGAGCAGGCATTGGAAAGAGTAGGAGGCAAGCACGGGCATAAAGGTGAGGAAGCCGCTGTTACAGCCATTAAAATGATTGCGTTGAACAGGAAATTAAGGAAATAGAAAACCATTATTTACCCGGCCTTGGATATTTCATAGCGGCATCGTTGCGTCGCACACTTGTACTGCATATCTTTATTCGGCAAACAATTCATACCTGTATCTAATTTAAAGCCAGGCACCCCATGAACGTACAAATTTTTATACCGTGTTTTGTAGATCAGTTGTATCCTTCTGTTGCATTTAACATGGTAAAGGTTTTGCAAAAGGCCGGTTGTACTGTTGAGTACAATGCCAATCAAACCTGCTGCGGACAGCCAGCTTTTAACGCAGGCTTTTGGGGCGAAGCAAAAGAAGTGTGCAGCAAATTCATTAAAGACTTTAGCGGTGCCGATTATATTGTGGCACCAAGTGCAAGCTGTGTGGGTTTTGTACGCAATTATTATACAAAACTATTTGATAATTCCTCTGTGCACAACGATGTAAAAGAGCTGGGTAACCGCCTGTTCGAATTCTCTGAATTTCTTGTAAAAGTAATGGGCGTAGAAGATGTTGGTGCTACATTAGAAGGCAAAGCAACCTATCACGACAGTTGCGCAGGCTTGCGTGAATGCCATATAAAAGAAGAGCCAAGAAAACTGCTTGCCAAAGTTGCCGGACTTGAATTAACTGAGATGAACGATGTAGAAACCTGTTGCGGATTTGGTGGTACGTTTGCTGTTAAGTTTGAACCCATCAGTATAGCAATGGCCGACCAAAAAGTTACGAATGCTCTTGCCACAAAAGCTGATTATATTATCAGTACCGATATGAGTTGCCTGATGCATATTGATGGCTATATTAAAAATAAAAACGCCGATATTCAAACGATGCATTTAGCTGATGTACTGGCAAGCGGTTGGTAAGTAGTTTGTGGTTTATAGTTTTTTGAGCCAGACTCAAGTAATTCTATTAGCCTTGTTGCATCGCGCTCTTGCACAATATAAAAGAGATTCGATTTTAAAGTATCAAATAAAATGTGGAAAAAGGTTAATAGAACTATTGGAATTGTTTTCATATTATTTTGTTTGTTGGTAATTATTCGAAGTTTTTATTCTAACCATGAATTAGAAAATGATTTTGCAGTATCGGTTGGAAAGGTGAATAAAGTAAGTAATGTCCTTCGACAAAGCGGTAACTGGTATTTCTCATACGAATATGATATTAATGGTAAAAAATTTCCTGGTGAGGGTATTCATAGCCTATGTGGAAATTTGACTTTAGAAAAACTAAGAGCATTCTTAGTTAATAAATCCTTCCCGGTGGCCTATTCAAGAAAAGATACTTCTACCAGTGTAATGATTTTGACAAAGGATTTAGCCGATAAATTTAAGTATGATCTTCCTGATTCATTGTTGATGTATGATTCAATTTTAACTTGCAAATAAAACTACAAAGCAGGATTGCATTTGTAGACTGGAATCACTCCTGTTTTTGACTGCCAGATCAACACCAATTCGCTTCAATCTACGCTTAGGTAAAAGCTCAATCATAATCCTAACGCACAAGTGTGCGACGCAACAAAAGCTTCATAGTAATTCTGCTGCCCGGCCAATAAATTTAATTATACTGCAGTGTGGGCATGCGGAATATTTGCCCGTCGTAAACAAAGAGTTCTTCAATGTTATATGTCCAGTACTTATAAAGCGGCGACTTGGAAATATACTTATCAACTTCTTCTTTTGATTTCGCATTCATCGTTATCCAAACCGTTTGCGATTCCATGCTTACCGCATAACTGTCAATAATATTTTTATTAATGAGGTAGTTAATGTATGTGCGGTGTGGCGGCACAAGCGCCATAAATTCTTCGTCCATTTCGAAATGAATAATTGCCTGAAATTTTTGCATAGCAAAATATTTTAAAAGTAAAGGCAGCAGTCTTAGTTGCTAAATGTTCCAGTCAACAATTTGATTGGCCCATTCAGTGCGGTAAGGCGTGGTAATGCGAATGTAATTATCGGTATAGCCTTCCATCATACCGTTTTTATTGTAGCCTTCAAACAACACTTTGCGGGTTTGGCCTGCGTGTTGTTGTGTAAAGAACTGCATTTTCATATAGCTCAAGTTACGCAATGTTTTATTACGTTCGTGCCGGATATTTATTGGAACCACAGGCTTTATTTCCAGTGCATGGGTGTTATCTCTCTCGGAGTAAGTAAATACATGCAGGTAAGAAATATCGAGGCTGTACAGGTAATCAAAAGTCTCTTTAAAATCCTGCTCCGTTTCTCCGGGAAAACCAACAATCACATCCACACCAATGGCACAATGTGGCATCAATGTTTTTATAAGCTGAACACGTTCTGTATACAATTCCTTTTTATACCTTCTGCGCATGGCGGCAAGTGTTTTATTGCTGCCGCTCTGCAACGGAATATGAAAATGCGGCATAAACTTATCACTGTTGGCAACAAATTCTATGATCTCATTGGTGAGCAGGTTGGGCTCTATGGAAGAAATGCGGTAACGCTCAATTCCGTCCACTTTATCCAGGGCTTTTACAAGATCGAAGAAATTTTCTTCGTGCTTTTTATTGCCATCGGCGCCCTTGCCAAAGTCGCCGAGGTTTACGCCCGTTAATACGATTTCTTTAACACCTGTTGAAGCCAATTGTTCTGCGTTGCGGATAACATTTTCAACCGTATCGCTCCGGCTTTTTCCCCGGGCCATTGGTATGGTACAGAAAGAGCAATTGTAATCGCAGCCATCCTGAACCTTTAAAAAACTGCGTGTTCTGTCGGTCAAAGAAAACGAAGCGTTAAAGCCACTAACTTCTTCAATTTCGCAACTGGAAATTTTTGCGGAATCACCTTTGGCCAATTCCTTTAAATGCGCACCAATATTGAATTTCTCTGCTGCACCCAGTACAAGGTCAACACCGGGAATCGCAGCAATTTCTTTTGGTTTTAACTGAGCGTAACAACCGGTAATTACCACCAAACTTTCAGGGGCTTTACGTTGAATGCCACGCACAAGGTAACGGCATTCTTTATCGGCATTCTCGGTAACAGAGCAGGTATTAATTACATACACATCGGCCAGGCCGTCAAAATCTTTTTTCTCAAAACCATCTTCCTCCAGCAAGCGGCTGATAGAAGATGTTTCCGAAAAATTTAATTTGCAACCCAATGTATGAAATGCCACTGAACGCCTCTTTTCCATAAGGTTGCAAAGATAAGAGAGTTTTCAGTTTCGGGTTTTGAGTTTAAAGTTTACAGTTATTGGAGCCAGGCAGAAGAATTACTATGAAGCTTCTCTTGTGTCGCACTCTTGTACGTTCAGATTTAATGGCGACAGCAGGCTGCCATTTTAAGCAGTTTATATTCATCATAGTTGTTGCATTATTCATTCATCTTATTATCTTTAATTCATGAAAAAAGCTCTGCCTGTTATACTGCTTGTTGTGCTTGCTGTAATTGCGCTTGCTATTAAACAATGCAACACAAAACCCGAAGTTGTAAAGCCACCCGTTACCATTAAGAAAGATGTGCCCAAGCCAAAAGCAGATGATAATACTGCCGTTTCTGCGCGTGGATTAAACCGCAATCCATCCAATATTACTTATTCAAAACATGCACGCTGCCGCATGGGTTGCAGGCATATTGATGAAAGTGAAGTAAGACAAATCCTGAAAGAAGGAGAGATCAACTATGCCAAAAGTGAACTGGATGGTGCCGACTGCAAAAAGAAATATGCTGTAGAAGGTTACACACATGATAACCAGAAAGTACGCATCATATTTGCGCCTTGCAGTGATGAAGTTACTGTTGTTACCGTAATTGATATTGGCAAAGAGTGGCCTTGCGATTGCGAGTAAATCTTTGGCTGTTGAAAGCTGCTTCATAATCTGAACGTACAAGAGTGCGAAGCAAGAATGATTAATATGTGTTCGTATGATTGGTCAATCCAATTCTTGTTTATGCTTATGCACCCGTAAGCAATTGAGCTATGAAACTTTACTTGCTTTATCTCCTCAGAAAGTTGAACATAGTCTTAGGTTAACGGGTATTTAAAACTTGTATCAGCTGTAAAAATGCTCATTTTTATGTCCTGTTTAAGCAAATGATGTCCGATCTGGATATTTTTAAATCAAATCTTTCTTGCGATGATGGTTATTGAGGCTATTTTTACAATACCAATTATCCAAATATCCAAACGAAAAGCCGCATTAAAAACACCCGCAAATTGTTTAAAGCCCCCAAAAGGGGCTTTTTGCTTTTATTGGTATTTCAATACTAAGTGCCATAAAATAAAATTCGTAAACATCGTTAACTCCACAGCCTGTCCCACGCCCTTACATTATCCCATTCAGGGGTGGGGCCAAAATAATTTTTGTTATCGGGATCAAGATGCTGTTTCAATACTTCGTCATTCAATTCAATACCAAGACCAGGCGAATCGGGTACATGCGCAAATCCTTTTTCAAACAATGGTTTTCCATCTTTTGTTTTTACATAGTCGCTCCAGTAAGGCATATCCAATGAATGATGTTCCAGTGCTACAAAATTTTGCGTGGCAGCAGCACAGTGTACATTAGCCATAAACGAAACTGGTGTACCTGCAAAATGCATCGCCATCGCTACACCTTTTTCTTCTGCATAATCACCGATCTTTTTTGTTTCTAATAACCCGCCTGAAGTGGCAAGATCGGGGTGTATCATGTCAACAGCATGCATATCCACCAGCTTAATAAAATCTTCTTTCAGATAAATATCTTCACCCGTTAGTGTGGGTGTTTCAATAGCGCTGGTAATTTCTTTTAACTGATCCATGAAATGCCAGGGAATAAGGTCTTCCATCCATGCCAGGCGGTAATGCTCCAGGCCCCTTCCCAATCTTATGGCATTATTCATATCAAAATGCCCAAAGTGGTCTGATGCTAATGGCACTTCAAAGCCAATTACATCACGCACTTTGGCAACATACTTTGCCATTTCATCTATGCCCTTATCGGTAAGCTGCACTTGTGTAAATGGATGTTCTGTTGCGCCATAAGTCATGGGTGCCATACTCCATTGCCTGCTCACATCTTCGTAATTTGAATTTACAATGGTACCGGGAATATTTTTTACCAGTTCAATACCAAGGTCCATTTTTAAAAAGGTGAATCCCTTTCCAACCAAACGGTCTTTAAGTTTGGCTACAAATTTATCCGGGTCATCTTCTTCGGGTGTATCGGCATAAAGCCTTACTGTGTCACGGTATTTTCCTCCAAGCAACTGATAAGCCGGTGTATTGTAGGCTTTACCAGTCAGGTCCCACAACGCCATCTCTACTGCACAAACACCACCGCCCTGCCGCCCATGAAAACCAAACTGTTTTATGCGTTTAAATATCTGTTCTACACTGCATGGGTTCATACCCACGATCCTGCTTTTAAGAAAAAGTGCATAGCGCCAGTAGGCTCCATCACGCACTTCGCCGTACCCCGAAATACCCTGATTTGTTTCAATACGGATAATCGTACAGCGGCCCGTGGTATTCATTACGGTTGCATAACGCATGTCTGTAATCTTTAAATCAGACGGTGAGGAATTCCTGTTAACATGGGATGTGCTGTAGGCAAGTGTATCTTCAATAGAAGCAAACATAAAGCCTCCCAAAGCAAGGCCTCCCAAAGTGGATTTCTTTAAAAAAGATCGTCGGCTATTTTCGGGTTTAGCAGCGGTGTCCTTTACTATTTCCGGCTTTTCGTGTAAGCCGATCTTTGATAAAAATTTTTCAGATGGCGTCATGATAAAAATGTTTTGGTGCAATAAATTTAAAGGAAATTTTTATGGGACAAACTTTTGGTTCTTTGGTGATCGACTGTTGTGTCACTCACTTGTACGGTTGGATTCTATATTCAGCTTTTACCAAAGCGTAGCATCGAAGCGGAAATATTTGTTATTGGATATACATTTCGTTTCGCTCAGACCGGGTACGCCAAGTGTAGCGTGGTATGGATGCCAACAGCTGCCTAAACTCTTGCCGTTAATGGTATCGTCACCATCAACCTTCGCTTCGGGAAAAGCTCAATAAATAATCAGAACGTACAAGAGTGCGACGCAAGAGGTGATGCCATAAAAAACATCAGTTTGGTTCAAAAATGGATTTCTGTATTTACCTGCCATGCCCCGGGAACGTGCCCCCACGCAACGAAATTATTTTTATTATATTTAATAATTCATAACTGCTAAAAACTTATTAAAATGGAACCAACCCATTACATTGTAAAAGACATAAAAGGAAGATTAAATGTGAGAAATGATGCTGGTGAAATAATTGATAAATTAGAAAAGGGCACCGCAGTTATTGTTACAGAAACTAAAGGGGGCGTATCGGAGAAGGGAATATTGGCGAAGATTAGTAATGGATGGGTATCAATGGATTTTCTGGTTAAAGCAGGAGAAAATGCCCCGGTTGTAAAAGTACCCGATCCGGCAGCGATTTCTACTCCGGCACCTGCGATTGCCGAAGTGGGCGGAAGAGCCCCATGGATGAAAATAGTTTTGGATGAGGCTGCCAATTATGGAGGGTACAAAGAAGGAGAAGATCCGCTTAAAGCCAGGATAAAGAATGCTTATTTTAATATAAATGCGGGCGGGGATAAATATGACCCCACTCAAATTGCATGGTGTGCTGCATTTGCATGCTGGTGTTTGGGAAAAGCAGGCTATCCCAATCCGAAAACATACAGTTCCCAGTCTTTCAGGCCTGAGTGGAAGACTACCACTGCCGGGGGCAATCAATCGCACATGAGGAAAATTGCGGAGCCTGTTTACGGTTGCATCATTGTTTGGAATGACATTAATACACCATCTCATGGCCATGTGGCTTTTTGTTATGGAAAACAGGCAGATGGAAGATTGATTGCCATAGGCGGAAACCAGAGTGACAGCCTTAAGTTTACCGCAAGAATGCCTGCTGGAAAAGAATGGGGCCAGGTGATCGTTGGTTTTTATGTTCCCGAAAATTATGCGGATAATGTATTGGATAAGTTTACTGCCGGAGAATTAAAGCTGAATCAGGATACATTAAATTCCGGCAATTTATTAAAGAGAGGAATAAAGGGAAAAATTGGATCGGAAAGCACCAGGTGATTTTACTTGCCTGCTTTTTTTCTGGAATAAAACATGATAAAAGTTGTTGAGTATAAAACACGTTAAAGGTTTGCAGAGACATTAATCTTGGCAGCCGGGATCTTCGCTTAGGGAAAAGCTCAATAAATAATCAGAATGTACAAGTGAGTGACACAACAACAGCTAAATTTTTTTTCTGCTGCTGGTACAAAAAACTATTTCTCAAATTTAATTTTATACGCACTGATATAAACACTGGTATCATTGTATTGATCTTTATAAAACAATCTTGCTTCGGCGCCCAATTGCAAACAAGTATTTTTCTCATGAATATCTTCTGCAGAATTTGTTGGCTGCAAAGAAGGATACCAGATAATATGCCCTGGCTTTTGCAATAACAATTCCGGCTTGCTCCAATCCTGTGCGTTACTACCTGCAGAAAGATCTTCATGTTTATTGAACGAAATATAAATGCTGTTCCCCTTCCACGAAGTGCCTTCTGATTTTGCCATCAGCATTACCCAGCATTGCAAATAATTGTTCCAGCTAACAGATGGCCCCCAGTAAAATTTAGATGTGGGTGAAGATGCAGGTCCACCACCTTCGCTTGCCGGAATTTGTATGGCTGCAATGGGTTTTCCGGTACCATCGTAAGGAATGGTAAAGGCTTTGCCATCCCATCTTTTTGCCTTGCCCGCAGGATCATCAAGATCGCTTATGGCAATGCGGGCAACACTGATGCACTGACCGCTCCATTCTGTTTGCGAGCTATAAGTTGCCGCATCATATTTACCGGGATAACCATACTCACCATAAAACAAATACAAATAACCGCCTTGTGCAACAGCAGATGGATCACCAACACCGCCTGCAAATGTTACAGAAGTGTTGTGTGTTTTTAATATCATGCGTGGCTGGTTGTCTTCAATAAAAATCCCTTTGTTGCTCCAGCTTCTGCCACCGTCTTCCGATTTCATAATGCCAATTCTGCAAACAGCAGCAGGTGTTTTTTCGCCCGTTAAACCCTGCGGCCAGTCTTTGTATATATAACCTTTGCCGGTTGCAGCATCGTAAGGAAATGTTGCCGGATAATTTTCGTTGTGATAAACTGCATATAACGTTTTGCCGGTGGCATCTTTTTTATCCTGGTACACTGTTTCAAACCACACAGCACCATGCAATCCATTCTCTCCCGGTTTTACATTGGGCGGCATTACAGGTTCAGTAAATGCTGCGGGTTTATTCAAAAAAGTTTCATCGGCATTACTGCCATCTGCAAATTTTAAATCATGCGCATTGCCCCATAAAGGGTCTTCGCCATACTTGCCCGGAAAAATGCGAAACGTATCTCCAATCCATACTTCTGCCATATTGCAATCCACAAAAGAGTTGAAATAAAATTTGTCACTCTCCACAAGCACTGCTTTCGGTTTGCTGTCGTTCATGTAAAAGGCAGACAAAAGCAAAGAAAGAACAAACAAAAGAAATGAATAGAGTTTTATGGCACGCATGTACAAAGGTTTCAATCAAAAGTAAAAACAGATCGCGTATAAAGAAGAATTTTTTGTACCCGGCTACAGATTATTAATTGAGCATTTGTTGCGTCGCACACTTGTACTGTTGAATTATGAATGAGGCTTTTACCTAAGCGTAGATTGAAGCGGATATATATGTTAGAGGATGTACATTTCGTTTACCGTTGGCGGGGACGCCAACAGTAGCAAAAAAACTATTTGTTTGTACATGTTCGGTGCTTGGAAAGTGCACGCTTGCCGTAATATAATTCTTTAAAGTAAGCTCCCCAATTACATCCATATATCAAGATTTTTCTAAAGATAATTCACATTGTAAATTAATGGTGATTTCAACTTTCAACTTTCTTTCTTTAGATGCTTTAGCGAAATTATATTCCGGCAGATTCTTCAGAAGTTCTGTGTTTAGTTGAGGACTATGAAGCATCAGTCCTCTGCTGTTGAATAATTCTCTTGCCGTTGACGGTATTGTCACCGTCAACCTACGCTTCGGTAAAGCTCAATACATAATCCAACCGTACAAGTGTGCGACGCAACAACTGCTCCCATAAAATACAAAAGCTGGCAACCCAAAAATCACTCCCCGCCTTTTAACCTGTTTACACAATTCATCATGGCGCGGAATTGATGGTAGTTGCCTTTCCATATTTGCCCTTTGAGTGCAGTTTTTATTTTTGGGTCTATATCTGTTCCGTTTGCATACCAGTCGCCGTAAGTGTGGTCTATGATATAGGTTTGTATGTACTTCCATTGCGTAAGAAACTTGTTGAAATACTGCATGGCATCGTTGGGAAAAAGCTGGCTCATAAGCAGCAATGAATTCATTTCTTCTGCCTGGCTCCACCAGTTCTTTTCTTTGTTTACAATGGTAAGCCCGGGTTTGTTTTTGAAATAATATCCTGCATCATAAAAACCGCCAAGTTTAGCATCCCATGCGTTTTGCAATGCATGATCAACCATTTGCTTTGCAATGCGCAAAGTAGTGGTATCGTTTTGTATGCTTAATGCATGCGAGGCTTCGAGCAAGAGGTAACTTGTTTCCACATTATGACCAAAAGAAACATAGTCGAGACCATGGTGCGCCATGATTGTTTCATAAGAAGAATCGCGGATAGATACCGGCGTCCAGTTTGGCTGAAAGAAAAGCGTGAGATAGCCTTTGTTGCCAATCATGGTATCGCGGATGAGCAGGAGCATTTCGTATAAACGTTGCCGCACAATAGCGCTCTGCCACACGGGATAGAGTTCTGTAAATGCTTCGAGCAAATGAATGGAACTGTTCTGGTCTTTGTATCCTGTTTCTGCAGTAGATGGTGTTAATGCAGTCCTTTGTATTGGTGTGCCATCGCGCTGCATGTGCTGGTAATAACCTTTGTACACAGGGTCGTGACTGTGTTTCTCCAGCCACATGAAAGCATCCTGTGCAAAGTTCATTACATCGGGATCGTGTGATAATTGATAATACGCTGCGATTGCATAAATGCCGAATGCATTACCATAAGCATTCTTTGTGGAATCAATTACATTTCCTTTCCTGTCTACCATAGTATAAAAGCCACCATAAGTTTTATCCCACATTACATCGTGCAGGAATTTATAACCATTGGCTGCGCAGGTTTTATAGTAAGCAACATC
>JANXWM010000654.1 GCA_025351145.1 Chitinophagaceae bacterium | reverse complement strand
AAATACAAAACCGCAAAGGCGCAGAGCCTCAGAGGAATTGTATTCTCTTTGCGCCTCTCCGGTTAAAAACTACGCTTCTATATAAGTCGATACTAACTAATTGAAAATCAGCAAAAAAATTTGCGACTTATTTCGCCACATGACGCAACGCCGCCGTTGCTGGGAGACTTCTATATAAGTCGATACTATCTAATTGAAAATCAGCAAAAAAAATTGCGACTTATTTTGCAACATAACGCAACGCCGCCGTTGCTGGGAGACTTCGGTAAAAGTTCAATATATAACTGAACGTACAAGTGTGCGACGCAAGAAAAGCTTCATAGTATTCCTTCTGCCAGGTCAATAATCTTTTATACCCTTAAGAAAATTTTCTTTTTGTACATGAAATAAAGAAACGCCCATTCAACCATTACGTAACAAATGGCCATGATAACAGCATTGTATGGATCGCCAAAAAGCTGACCAAGCCATTTGAATAAACTGTTGGTGGTGTACTCCCATTCAATAAAATGGCCAGAAAGATAAATGAGTATGGAGTTCATGCCGATAACCTTAAAAAAGAACGCCCATTTTTTATAACCAAGCACATCGATGATGTAATAAAAAATGGAAAGCAATATTAAACTGTAGCCGCCCACATTGAGCACGAAAGAACTTGTCCACAGGTTTTTGTTAATGGGGAAATCGAGGTTCCATAATTGTGCAAGGCCAAGAAATACAACGCCCACAATAAACATGCGCAACGTTTTGTTTTGCTGGGTTATAATGCTGTTCTTTAAAAAATTACCTGTCATAATCCCCAGCAAACCCGTGCCAATTGCGGGTATGGTAGACATTAAGCCTTCGGGATCGTGAATGCCTAAATAGAGATGCCCCGGTAAAACCAGGCGATCTATATAAGAAGCAAAGTTGCCTTCCATGGTTAAGTCGCCCGGCTGAAAGCCAGGTGCCGAAGTAAACTTTAGCAGCAACCAGTAACCAATCAGCAGCGCACAAAACCATATAGCCTGCCCTCTTTGTTTTGTATAAAATGAAATAATGTTTGCAAACATATAGGCCAAACCAATGCGGCCAAGTACGCTGCCAAAACGTATGTCGGCAATGGGCCTTATTTCTAAACCGTTGTTGGCGATAAGGCCAAGCAAAACGAGTATCAACCCTCTTTTAACTACACGAAGGATTAACTGTTTTCGGGTAGCGCCTTTTTCCATTTCGCGGCCCACGGAGTATGGCGTTGCCACACCTGCCATAAAAAGAAACAAAGGGAAAATGAGATCGTAAAAATGAAAGCCGTTCCATGCAGGGTGCGTAAGCTGTTCAGAAAATCCCTGCCAGAAAGATGAGCCTGTTGCTTTGGCCATGGCATGTACAATATCTTCGGCGCCCATGATCCAGAACATATCGAAGCCACGAAGGGCATCAAGTGAATAAAGGCGCTGCGGGGCGGTGGTTGCTGGTTGAGTCATAATCGTTAGAGTGGGTTATCTGCTTGAGCGATAAAAATAAACGATTAATAAACAGTTGCTGAAATTTTTTTTGAACCGGGCAGAAGTTCTTCGTGGCATCGTCTGTTGCGTCGCACTCTTGTGCGGTTTGAACGTTTGGGAGCAGGGCGGGAATTAAATCAAAAAAATAAATCCTACCCACTGTAAAATAAAAGTAATTACCGCGATAAATCCCCAAAGCTTTCTCTCTCCAGTTGGCTTTGCTTCAAAGTCTTTGATAATGGTTTCAATTTTATCGTTAGTGTAATATTTCCAAATTAATATTAGAAAGAAAAAACCGATCAGAAGAGATAATACTTGATATCCGGGATAATTCCTTACCACTGAAAAATTAAGAGCAAATGCTTTCTTTATTATTGCCAGGATTAGAGAAAAAGAACTTAACATGTATACAAACAAAAAGGATCCTGCTCTGTACCGTGGAGATTTTTCGTACTTGTCATAAGATCTATATGCTGATGCAAAAATATTGTTGTAAAACTTCATGATCATAACGGTCTTATAAACTTTAAGAGAATAATGCTATGTGTCTCACCTTCTGTATCCTTTAAATATAACCTCATTTCTTCGCTTAGCTAAAAGCTCAATACTAGTCCGAACGTACAAGAGTGCGACGCAACGAATGCTTCATGCTTTTTCTGCTGCCGGGTTCAAAATATCTATTACAAAACTTGGGTTTAGTTGTTTTTACAACTTAATAAGCAGCCCGGTAATCACTGCCGCTGCAATACTCATTAAAGTGCCGATTACGAGGTATTCTGTTTTTATTTCGGGCCTGTCTTTTTCGTTAAAGCGGATAATGCCTTTTGCAGCTACCAGCAACCCAATGGCTGAATACTGGCTTTGCAAAACAAACAGCAGAATGATAATGCGCTCAACCATGCCTATCCATTTGCCTGCGTTTGCCAGGCTGTCAGCATCGGTTATTTTATCGCGCCATTGTTTGGTAAGCTGCCCAATTAAAATACCTGCAGGCGTAGTAAGAAAAACAAATGCCGTAATGATTTTCCAGGCGTAAACCTGTTCGTTAAACTGCTGCCACGCCAACTGAAGATCGCTCCATTTTATAAAAGTAAAATACCAGCAGGCGGCTATTACCAGCAAGTGCATTAGCTGATCGGTTAAGAAATAAATAACGGCCGGTTTTTGATAAGATTTCCAGCCATCTATAATAACATGCGTTACTAAAATAACGAGTGCCACCAGCCAGTACTGCCAGCCCATCATAAGCCACGCCAGCAGAGCGGTAACCAAACCATGCAGGTATAATTTGCCCGAGGCATAATGCTTTTTATTGCGGTCTTCTACCCAGCTTAAGGGCTGCAGGATAAAGTCTGTTATAAGGTGCGACAGTATTAGCTTTGTTAACCAGATGTACGATGCAATCATGTTAATTGATTAATGATGTTTTCATATTGTTGCAACAGTTTTTCAATCTCTGCCCACCTTCCGGAGCTTACATGCTGATTGATGGTACTTTTAGATTTTTTTAATTTATCAGCAACGGTTTGCTGAGTTTGGCCGGTTAGTAATTCAAAAATTACAGATGCCTGTTTAGCCGTCATTACTTTAAAAATGGCGTTGATATAATCTGCAATTACCTGCAGGCCCTCATTGGCCAATGGGTTGGCAGTTGTAACCGCAAGCCTTGCACCTGTTTTTGTTATTTCGTCAAACGTACGCCCCGATAAAATAAAGGCTTCACCTTTTGCAGCACCCAATGTTTTAACCGGTGCAGCCACCTGCCCCAGGCCAATACTTATACGTATATCAGATGAATTGGTTTCTTCTGCCTGAGATATGCTTATGGCAGCAGTGCGGCACAGCAATGCAATGCGCAACGCTTCACCGGCTTGTTTAATATATACCTGGAAACTGTCGCCCCTGTAAAATTCAAACTTATACGGCATTAATACCTGCTGCAAAACTTTAAGCAGTTTCTTTTCTTTTGCTGCTGCCAGTTTGGTAGAGTTCACAATATCACCTGTAAGAACCGCCTGAATGCCCATAACAATAATTGCTTGTTTGTAAATATACGAACTTTATTTAAGTTCGTATAAATGAACGAACATTTTAAAAGTTCGTATAAGTAAACGAACTAAATAAAAATTCGGTAATATAGACGAACCTAAAAAAATATAAAACTTCTTTATAACTTAGGGATGTATGGAGCCAGGCAAAAGTTCTTTGTAGCATCGCCTCTTGCGTCGCACTCTTGTACGGTTGTAACTTTGGGGAGCAATGCGAAGAACGAAATAGTATTTTTCTCCGCTTCGGTAAAAGCTGAACTATAGTCCGAACGTACAAGAGTGCGACGCAACAAAAGTTTCATTTTTATTCTTTGTTGGGTATAAAAAAACCACAACGCGTTTCAGCATTATGGCTTTTTAATTTTTAAACGAGTGTCAACAATTAGTGCAGCAAACTTCTGGCACAGCAACCAACAATGACGTACGCAGTATGCGGTAATTACCAAGATCGCTTGTTAATGGCCTTGGGCCGAAAGTCTCTGCATTATTATTGCTGTATAAATAACTTTCTGTTTGCCTTGAACGGTGCACTTCCTGTCTGGTTTCTTCGATGGCTGCGGTGGTAGTTTGTATAAAGTTTTTATACTGTGCCGCAGTGAATAAACCGCTTCTTTCAGACACGTTATTATTATGTGTAAAACTGTAAGTGCTTCTTTGCTGTTCATGGTATCTTTCATTCACAAGAAAATTATCATAACCCGGCATCATCTCAACACATAACACACTCAGCGCACTATCTAAAGGAAGTCCATACATCTCCAGCATATTCTCTACATCCGAATTAAGCCAGCCTGTAACGCCCTGTGGCGTTGCATCTGAGTTGGTGGAAGGATCGAACATGTATGCTCCTGTTTGTGAATAAAAAGATGGAATAAATAATTGCTTATCTGCAAGCAATACATTTCTTTCATCACTGTCATCGGCCATGCGAACCTGTGCATAAAGCAACGCCCAAATTTGTGTGCGCGGTGGATTGGCAGTTACATTTCGGCCATCAAAAACAGTTTGTGCAAAAGGTGCGGTTACAATAATATCCTTTTCATTGCGGTTTGCCACACAATACAATTGTGGTGCAGGGTGCTGTACACCTGTATTGCGCAACTGCCTGCCGTGGCGGCCCTGTGCTGTACACCAGGGAATTTTATGCGCTACCCTGAACTCATAAGTAAAGAAGCCAAACAATTCCAAAGAATCAACATGAATTCCTTTTGGTAAAGGCACTAAATAATGCACGTTACTGTCATTTGCGGGAATCATTTCCTGCATGGCATGCAGGCCTGCTTTATCGTCACTGCTTACTGAACTAATGATGCGTATGGGTTCGGGTTCTATAGGCAATGATGGTTCCTGTGGTGCGATCATCATTTCAAATTCCCACTTTGACAGTAAAGTATCTGGTGCATACGCCAGCATGCGCACATAATACGCATCATTGGGATCGGCGGGCGGTTCTTCAAACTCTACCCATAAATATCTTTTACGTGTTTCTGTATTGGCATAATTTTCATCACGCACATATTTGCTGAAAGCCATGCCGGCACTTACAAT
>JANXWM010000231.1 GCA_025351145.1 Chitinophagaceae bacterium | reverse complement strand
CCCCGGTCTATAGATACAGAATTTGCTTTTTGGCAGGCGAAAAAAAACAGGCTTGCAATAAGGAAACTGAAAAATATTTTCATGGTTGCAATTTGTAGGTTTAAAGTTAAGCTTTTAACTGAAACAATACAGCAAACATACTGTCAGCTTTTTTATCGTAACCTTTCAGCAGTTCCTGCTTTACCAGCAGCAGGTTGAAATTGGTTTCTATAAATTGTACAATGGCTTCATTCTCCTTTTTAAACACAGAACAGGTGATATATAAAAAATATCCGCCTGCTGCAAGCTGCGGAATAACATGGCTTACAATATTCTTTTGCAGGCTGGCATATTCCTCAATTTTTTTAGTTGAAAAAAAACTGAGCTGCTCCGGTGTTCTGCCCCAGGTGCCACTGCCACTGCAGGGCGCATCGCAAATAATAAAGTTGAAGCCTGTAGTTTTAAGATTCCTTATTGGCTTCGTAAGATCTGCAGCAAATGAATGATATTTTTTTATTCCGGCTTCTTTAAAACGCAGTTGCAGGCTGTTGATAATAGAAGGCCGAAGGTCGCAGACTGTAAGTTCGATATGCGGCAATGTATCAAAGGCAAGAATAGATTTTCCGCCGCTTGCCGCACAGCAATCCCAAACTTTAATTGACTGTTGCTTGTCGCCGGTTGACTGTTTAACTGGATTAATAAATTCAGCAATAAGCTGCGAGCTGTAATCCTGTATAACTACCTCTTTATTAATGTGCAGAATCAATTCAATCTTTGTGGTATTTGTCAGCGCAAGGCAATCTGCTGCAACTTCTTTAAAAGGCACATTGTTGTTTTGCAGCTTGTCTATAACATTTGTTTTTTTTCCGGGCCTTATTCTTAAAAAAAGATCGGGCTGTATTAAATGCGATTGCGCAAACTCAATGCTGTTAATGCCTTCGCTTAATTCATCTTTCCATGCGAAGATATTTTCAATTGAAAAAGACGGGATTTTTTTTTGTATAAAACCAATCCTTTCGGTGAGGTTGTTGTTCCAGGCATTCAACCATTCTTCGTCGTATAAAATAAACCATTCTGTTGCTGCTTTATTACAAAGAAAAAGGGCTGCTTTTATTTTCTCTTCAATAGATATGCCGGGTAAATTATTGCCAAGCCTGTAAAAGCAATAACACAGATGTGCAATATGTTTCCTATCGCTGCCACCATGTTTTTTGTGCTGCCTGAAATGATCTTTAAGGTACAAGGGCAATGGCTCATTGCCCTTGTATTTTTCAATAATTTGTTGTGCAGAATTTATATAAGAATGCCAGCGGCTCATTTAAAAATGTTTCAGCGCAAATATCAGGGCAATTATTTAAAAACAGTTAAGTGGCAATTATTTGATTGCACTGCAATAGAAACCTGTGTGCTTTTATAAAGAGGTCTGCACCATGCTGAATAGTATTACCGAACGTACAAGAGTGCGACGCAAGAGAAGCCTGATAGCAGCAATGCTGTCGGGTACATAAAATCCTTTACTGCCTGTTTACTAAACCAGATAGTTTATAAAACATTTGTATAAACACAATAACTTGCCCCAAACTTTTACGCATGAACCCGCAATTCAATTTATTTATACAACAGATCAATAAGCCCTATAAGTTTAACCTGTTTTTGCTTAAGTTGCTGCCCTCTGCTTATTTTGCAGGGCTTGGTGTACATGCTTTTGATCCCCTTAAGGCCACCATAAGTGTAAAGCAAAAATGGTTCAATAAAAACCCTTTTAACTCCATTTATTTTGCCATTCTTTCGATGGCGGCAGAAGTAAGTACGGGAGCATTATGCTGGGGCGCCATATACAAACGCAATCCTGCGGTAAGTATGTTGCTGGTAAAAGCCGAAGCCTCTTTTTACAAAAAAGCTACAGGTAAAATTTTGTTTACCTGTGAAGATGGGGAAGCTGTTAATACAGCAGTAGAAGATGCAATTGCTGCAAACGCCGGTACTACCGTAACCTGCCATTCTGTTGGCAAAAATGAAGCTGGCGAAACAGTTGCCGAGTTTTATTTTACATGGAGCTTTAAAGCCAGAAGTAAATAAACTTTCAGCCACTTATTTTTTTACGGGTTATTGATCAGTTTTTGGCATTGGCAGCAATATGCAGTGCAAACGCTGCAATGGCAGTATCTTTTAATAAACTTATAAGCGCCATTTGCCGGTTTTCATCACTACTGGCATTGATTAAATTAGGCAGGTGAATAGTTAACACAAAGATGAGCAGCAAGATTGCCAGCAGGTAACCTGCCAGCCTTACCTGTTTGTTTATTATAAACGCAATGCCTGCCAGTATAAATGCTGCACCCGGAATATATATCCAGACATTACCGCTTGGCAAAAAAGAGGGCAGGTACCCAATAAGGTTTTGCGGATAAATAAAATGGTAAAAGCCAAAAATGATTAATACAATGGCGAGCAGCGAAATGGAGATGCGGGAGATAGTATGCTGATTCATATGGAAGTGGTTTTTATGATATTAAATTAAACAATATTTTCTATTGCCCATCACTTTTTTTTGCAGGTGTGCAAAACCTGCTGTTGAAAAAGAAATTTAATAAATCAATTTATTGGCCGGGCTATGGAACAGGTATGAGGCCCTGTTGCTCCAGAAACTTAGGGGGCACTCTTGTACGTTTGGAACAATATTCAGCTGCAGGCTGCGGTCTTGAACCGTAAGCGAAAAATATAAAGGGTTATTGCCCGCAGCCAAAAGCTGGTAAAAGATATTAAGTACACGAGTGCGACGCAAGAGGTGATGCCATATTAATTTTAAGCCGGGTAAAAAAATGGATTGAAAATTTTGCAGGAACTGATTTAAGAAAAGTGGATTATTTTTTAAAAAAGATACCTGCTCTTATTCCGTAGCTCAGGAAATGCTGGCTGCCGTAAGTATGGCTGTGCAGCAAATTGGATAAGCTGTACTGAAACTGCGGGCCAATATTTACAGTTGTTTTTTTACCCGCAGAAAATTGAACGTTTAAACCGGCAAGCATATCGATTTGTGTTTTGCGGTACAACGTATTGTTATGATAAAATGCACCGTTGACATAATCATAAACAAGCGCATTGCTGCTTAGCAACTGTGTAATGGATAAACCTGCATTCCAGTTTAAAACAACCTTTTTACTGCTGTTTAATCTTTGCGCGTATATAAGCGGCACCTGAAGTAATTGGTAATTATTTGTGTGTGCATTGCCCGTGCCGGCAGTATAAAAACTGGCCAATGAAGTTACCGGTGCACTTTGGGCATTAAGAAAAATAAAACGGGCCAAGCTGTCTTTCAGGCTGCCTGTTTCAATTTTGGTGCTGTACTGTGTGTATTGCAAACCCGTAGTAAAACTGCTTTTTGAGGAGAGCGGCTTTTTAAAATTAACGCCCAGAGAAAAGGCGGTTTTCGCTTTTATTTGTTTTGATACATAGGTTGAACTTCCTGAGAGATCGCCCTGTGTGGTGCCTGGCAAATAAGCGGCACTGGCGCTTTTATCCTGGTTAATTCCAAGAAAGCTTGCAACGATATCACTCTTTCCGTAGAAGGCGCCAATACCCCATTGCCAGCTTTTATTGGCCTTTATTTTTATGCTTTCTTTTTTGGATTTTGCCGCGGTTGTTAAGCCTGAATCTTTAAGCAAATCTTTTTGCAAAGAATCGTTGGTTACTAAAACTTCTGCTGAATTATTTTGTGCAGAAAAATCTTTTACTGTATCATGTATTAACTGTTCAGCAACAACGTTTCCGGTAACAATTTTTTCTGTTTTGTTTTCAATTTTACTTTCAGCCTGCATACCCGTAGGATCAACAATATCTTGATGATCCTGATTGCTAAGAACTATACCCGCTAACGAAACTTTCTTTTCATATAAGCTGGAGGATGGCGGTAGTGTGGAGAGTTGTCTGGTTTTTTCTTTAGGCACAACGGTCGTAAAATAGGTTTTTTTTGAAGAAGCTGTTTTAGCTGAATCAATTGCATGCTGAGGCTCTGCGGCATTTCTCTGTGCTAAGTTTATGGTAGTATTTGTACTGTCTGTTTTAGCAAGGTTATTTAATTGCCCGGTTGTTTCTTTTGGTTGTTTATCAGTTAAAGCAATGCTGTTTAAATGTGGGCTATCGTTAACTAATTTGGAGTAGAAATAGTATCCGCAAACAATAATACCCGCAAACAGGAAAAAGAATGCAATAAACCTCCGGCGGCGGTCCTGCTTTGGCAACTGCTCCTCAATTTTTTTCCATACAGGTTCCTGTGGCGTAAGCTTAAAGCCCTCCATCGTTTCTTTAACCTGTTTCTCAAAATCATTTTCCGGCATATCTGTGTTGTTTAACTTCAGCATTTTTGTTTCCGAGCCAGTTGATCAGCAGCGCCCTTGCCCTTGCATACTGCGACCGTGAAGTGCCTTCATTTATGCCCAGCATGGCACCTATTTCCACATGTGTAAAACCTTCAATGGCATGCAGGTTAAAAATGGCCTGGTAACCTGTAGGCAACTGCCGTATTAAATCGGCCAGGTCTTTTGCCTGCAGCTGCATTAAAGGGTTGTCTTCACTTACGGGGTGAAGGTTAATTTCGTCGTAAGAAAGTTCGCTGCTGTAGCGCTTGTTTTTTTTAAGATAATTCAAAGCGGTACGCACCATCACCTGCCGTATCCATGCGCCCAGGTCGCCCTCAAAGCGGTACTGCTGCAGGTTGGTAAAAACTTTTACAAAGCCTTCCTGCAGCACATCTTCTGCATCGTTTATGCTTTTGGTGTAGCGGTAACATATACCCAGCATGGTTTGCGCGAAACAGTCGTACAACTGCCGCTGCGCCTGGGGCATGCCTTTTAAACATTCTTTTACCAGCTTTCTTTCATCCATTCGTACGATGTGTGTTAGCCTGACAACCAATCACTCCCTGCCGTTGCACGTATAAAAAAGATTTGCAGGTTGCAGTAAACGCAAAGCTATATTGAATTTTTTTGGGCCGGGCCGAAGTTCTTTGTGGCATCACCTCTTGCGTAGCACACTTGTACGGTTGGATTGTATATGAAGCTTTGCCGAAGCGAAGATTAACGGTAACAATATCCTAAACGGCAAGAAAAATTACAGATGTGTTTTTTTGAAACTATGCTTATTTAACAGTGACCGCATGTTGGTGGCAGTTTAGCCTAATGAGTTCTTTTAGCCCGGCTTAACTAACAAATCTTTTTTCAATTCCATAAGAAAAATATAGAGACAAAATATAAAGTATCAAAAAGCATAGGGTCGGTATAACGAACAAAGGATAATGTAAGAGTCGAGAACGTTCGTATTGAAGTTCATTAATGATTGGCAAAGCAAGCAAAAAGCATATCATTGCTTCAACAAAAAATGTCCAGTTAGTTTTCTTAAAGAATGTTAGTACAATAAGAGTAATGAGTCCGAGAAAGGCCAATACCGTTAAAATTTGCGTTACTAAATCAGTTTCAAAAACCGAAAGAAACATTAAAATTATCATTGGCCCACCAATATGTTCACCATCCACGAATATTAGTAAATATGCTAAAATTGCAAGTGCTCTTAAAATTTTATGAAGTGACATAGTAGGTGCGTCAAACGAATTGACACTGCCTCAAAAATACCCATCCTAAATCCGTGTACCAAAAAAACTTGCTTGTAATTATCCCTGCTTCCATCCATTTTTTCTGGAGCAATTCCTACGCGTCGATAAAGTCCCTTCCTAATCCAACCGTACAAGAGTGCGACGCAAGAGGCGATGCCATGAAAACCCGCTCTGCAAAGTCTCCAGACTTCGCAGCACCATGTATAAAGTCTGCGACTTTCTTCGCTTCAATCTTTGTTTCGGTAAAAGCCCCCTCATCATACAATAGTACAAGAGTGCGACGCAAGAGCCGATGCTATAAAAATCTTCTGCCGGGCTAATAACAGTATTTTAAAAAATATTTTTCAGTGCATGTCCAATTGGTGAAAGCCCGTTTGTTATTCCTGTATAATTCATACATTCATTAACGATTAAATTTTTTAAAATGGACGAGTACGCATTAATTATGAGGCACGAAGATGGCGGCAAAACAGCTTCGCCCGAACAAATGCAGGCATGGATGAAACAAACCATGGACTGGATCGGCGGCATTGCTGCACAAAACAAATTTGTTGGCGGCACAGGTTTACCTTTCGACGGTTCAAAAGTTGTATGGCACAACAACGTGGTTACCAACGGGCCTTTTGGCGACATAAAAGAAACCATCGGCGGGCTCATAACCGTTAAAGCAGATTCTGTTGAAGAAGCAATTGAATTTGCAAAAGGCTGCCCTGTGCTGCAAGGTGAAGGCAACAGCGTGGAAGTTAGAAAAATTGCCAAAGGCGACGGCGCTCACTAAAACTTATAAAAGCCCCTGCATGTGCTTTACAGGGGCTTTTTATTTTTTAATACTATGGTGACACAAAGAAAATATCGCAAGTCATTTTGTATCATATTCCCCCTTTAGGGGGTTGGGGGGCTTTATGCAGCAACAGGAACTAATACCACACTTATTCAGAACAGAGTTCAGTAAAATAACGGCTGTGCTCTGTAAGCTTTTCGGCATAGAACATATAGAGGTTGCAGAAGACCTTGCCAGCGAAACTTTTTTATCAGCCCTTGAAACATGGACCTATAAAGGCATTCCCGAAAACCCCACTGCATGGCTGTATATGGTTGCAAAGAACAAAGCCAAAAATTATCTTATCCGCAATAATCTGTTCACAAATAAAATCGCCACAGAAATAAAATCCGGCTTACCCGGAAAAGAGGAAATAGAGATTGATCTTTCCGACAAAAATATTACAGACAGCCAGTTGCAAATGTTGTTCGCAGTTTGTCACCCAACCATTTCAGCAGAAGCGCAAATAGGTTTGGCGCTTCGCATTCTTTGCGGCTTTGGTATAGATGAAATTGCCAATGCTTTTTTAACTAATAAAGAAACCATTAACAAGAGGCTTTTCAGGGCAAAGGAAAAGTTGCGCAGCGAAAAAGTAGCGATTGAATTTCCCGGCGAAGCGGCGATCAATAACTGTTTAGAAACCGTGCTCACTACTTTGTATTTGCTTTTCAGCGAGGGTTATTATTCTGAAAGCAATGATACCATTTTGCGCGAAGATCTGTGCCACGAAGCTATGCGTTTAACAAACCTGCTTATAGAAAATGAACAAACCAGCCAGCCCAATGTACATGCATTGTTTGCTTTAATGTGTTTTCATGCTTCACGGTTTGCTGCGAGAAAAAATGAACACGGTGAATTTATTTTATACCACGACCAGGACGAAACCCTCTGGAATGAGGAGCTTATTTCAAAAGGCGCTTATCATCTTCACCTCGCATCGCAGGGAAACATGTTTTCGAAATATCACCTCGAAGCAGGCATTGCTTATTGGCATACTATTAAAGCAGATACAAAAGAAAAATGGGAGACTATTTTGCAGCTCTATAACCGCTTATTGCAGATCGCTTATTCGCCGGTTGCAGCGCTTAACAGGACCTACGCACTTTCAAAAGCGAATAACAAAAAGGCAGCCATTGCAGAAGCAGAAAAACTTAACCTTAAAGACAATCATTTTTACTTTACCCTGCTTGGCGAACTGTACACAGGTATAGATAATCAAAAAGCGAAACAACATTTCGAAGAAGCGCTTTCACTCGCAAAAACACAAACAGACAGGCAAACCATCCAAAAGAAAATCGATCAATACTGATCGCTAAATTGTATAATTTACCCAAACTGCTTTCTTAAGAACTGCGGTTCCAAAATAATCCCCTTAATTTGTGGTATGGGCAAAATTCATATACTGTCTTTTTTATTTGCGGCGCTGTTTACAACAGCCAGCGCACAGGTGCCGGGAAGAAAAATCGATACTACCGCGCTCTTTGGCAATGTAGGCTACAGGGTTACCTGCAACAATAAAAGCGAAACCGAAAATTCGGTTACCATATCTCCCAAAGGGTTTAAAAGCGAGGCAAGAGAGGTATCCTTCACCATGCGTGGCAGGTTACGCAAGATACTCGTAGACGATTTAAACGACGATGGTTTCCCCGACCTTTTGCTCTGCATTTACAGTGGCACTAACTTCGAAACAGGCAATATTACCGGCATTTCTTCCGTTGCAAATACATCTTTGGTGCCCGCCTATTTCCCTGATATTTACAACGACCCCAAATTGCGCATTGGCTACAAAGGCCACGACGAATTTTCTACTGTGGTAGGCACATTGCTGCGCAGTTTCCCCATTTATAAAGAAGGTGATACCGATACACCCACCGGCGGCATAAGGGTTATACAATACAAAATTATACCCGGCGAAAATAGCCGTTTAACTTTTAAAGTTTTGCGCACTTACGAGAAGCCGCAGTAAGGTTAAATCAGTTAGTTTTTTATTGACCCGGCTTTAGTAAATCTATGAAGCTTTAGTTGCGTCGCACACTTGTACGGTTGGATTATATATTGAGCTTTTACCGAAGTCACCCAGCAACGGCGGCGTTGCGTTACGTTGTGTTACAACTTGTGTACAATGCGTACCTTCAAAAGAGCAAAAGCCCAAAGCAGCGATACCCATCTACGCAGTGATTTATTGATCCTATCGAAG
>JANXWM010000230.1 GCA_025351145.1 Chitinophagaceae bacterium | reverse complement strand
CTGCTTTGGGCTTTTGCTCTTTTGAAGGTATGCATTGTTCACAAGTTGTAATACAACATAACGCAACGCCGCCGTTGCTGGGTGACTTCGGTAGAAGCCCAATATATAATTCAACCGTACAAGAGTGCGACGCAAGTAAAGTTGATTATTTGCAAAATGTCCGGCTCCAAAAAGGCCTGCTTTATTAATAACCAGCATCAGGTGCAATCCCTTTTAATATCATCATTATTGAAACTGTCTACTGCTGATTTTGAGGAAAATAAAATCTATGAAAACCGCTGCTGGTATTACAATTATTCATTTTTACACAGCTTCTTATCAATATAAGTATGGAAAATTATAGCTGCTGCAATCATAGATAAAACGCTTCTTAATAAAAATTACAGAATGATAAAACCAATAAAGCACGACAAACTCATCCGCAACAAAAAAAGCAAATCCTTAAAATTCAATATCGCGGTTCATCCATTTGTAATGGTTTCACTTTTAGCCGCATTAGTAATGGTGGTTTTAGTGATCTTATTTTTTGCTTTGCGTTTTTTATAACTGCTTTCTAAGTGTACATAATTATTTGCCGTAGGGCGGGAACTGTATGAAGCTTTACTTGCGTCGCACTCTTGTACGTTCGGATTATGATTGAGCTTTTACGGAAGCGTAGATTGAAGTAGAACGTGGTTCGTGTACACTAAATACGGCAAAGGTAAACCCATGTAATGGCAGGCTCTTTTTTCAATATCAGCATTTTATTCTGTTTTACTTATCTTCTGAGTGTACATAAATACGGGAGATGCTGCAATCAAACTGAATGTAAACCACAGTCCATGAACCAAGCCTCGCTACTGGCACCTTCAATCCCCAACTAAAATTTTATGCCCGTCACAATCTTCAATCACAAACTCGCGGCTTCCATAAGAACGTTTTATTATTCCTTCTAAGATTTTTGCATTTTTCGATTTGAGCTCATCAAAGAAGTCGTCAATTTCAGGGACCCAAATAATAAAATCGTGACTAATGGAACGGTAGTCTTTATTTGTCTTAATGTATTGCGTATCTGATTTTGCAAAATGAACCTGGAAACCATCACGCTCTACCATCGAATACACGGGAGGATCAGAAACCAGACCAATTATTGTAAATCCAAGAATGTCTCTATAATATTCTGCTGTTTTTTTTACATCTGCTACCACAAGCTGCGGTGCAATTCCTATAACTTTAGCTTTACTCATTTTAAATATGTCGCGTTGTGGCAATGGAAATATTATCATTTCCCCCGTTTGAACAAAATATGAAAATTATGATGATAATTGTATGCCAATAAGTTTATAACTGAAAATAAAATGTACAACCAGGTTCACAGCTATCTTATGGGTCTGCCGAAAAACAAAACATATCCATCAGCATCTGCAATTTCAAATCCGCGTAAACCATCGTCGTCGTCCCGGATAGGTTGGCGAAACGCTATACCACCTGAACGGTATTCATCAAACAAAGTGTCCGGTTCTGCAGCAGAAATATATGCGTCCCAACGTGCCCATTTATGACGTGTATGATTAGGAATTGGTTTTATATCAGCAGCAACTTGCTTAAGAAAAATAGAAATATTGTCCCGGCCAACGATAGCCCAAAACGGGTCGTCATCCGGACCAGTATACCTGACTTCAAATCCGAGTTTATCTACATAGAATGAAACCGAATCCTTTAAACTCGCAACAATAAAAGAGGGTGATATGTAAACGAGGTTTGTCATCGTTTAAATTTTGCTTTTTGAGAACTGCCATACCGCATTGCAAGCAACCTCCAGGGCTTGGCGAACAAAAAGATGAGGATTTATTCGTCTGCCAGCATAGCAGAAAACCAGTTGTTAGTGTTTCGTTCTTTTAATTCTCTTAAAAGAATGAATTACCTCTCAGAGTTCAATCTTTTTTTCTTGAATTAACAAGAGGAAAAATGATTCCAAAAAGTATAGCAGAACGAAATGAAGTTTCCCAGTCAATTATTGCAGCTCCATGAAAAATCAAACTCCATAAAAAGGTTACGCCTATAGTTACCAAAAGGGTAATTGCAAAGACTGTAATAAATCCGGTGACAAATTTTTTAAAATCCATTTTACTGCCTCCTGTTTTTATTAGTGAATTACTTTTGAATTATACATTCCCATGTCCATATTAAACCCAGATTCCTAAAGATAGAAATTAACGGGTAAACCTTAGTTTAATATTTGCAGTGTCATTCTTTATACTGAACGCTGACATATAACATTGTTTGCGACATGAGTTTGAAAAAAATATTGCTGCTACTCAAATATACACACAATGCGAATAGCTCAAATGGAGTATAGTTTTTGTTATAAAACAGTATGCAATTTATACAGGGAAACAACCGCCATCAAAGGCTTTGCTGAAGCGGCCAATGATCATTTTGTTAACCATTGGCGGCATGCCAAAGCAACAAAATTATTTGCCATGGGTCAGGAACTGTATGAAGCTTTACTTGCGTCGCACTCTTGTACTTTTGGATTATGACTGAGCTTTTACCGAAGTCACCCAGCAACGGCGGCGTTGCGTTACGTTGTGTTACAACTTGTGTACAATGCGTACCTTCAAAAGAGCAAAAGCCCAAAGCAGCGATACCCATCTACGCAGTGATTTATTGATCCTATCGAAG
>JANXWM010000229.1 GCA_025351145.1 Chitinophagaceae bacterium | reverse complement strand
TTTCACCAAGTGCATGCCTTAGAAAAATATTTTTAAACTCAATTATTTTATATCCCGCTAAAATCGACCGGTAACAATATTCATGATCAACAAGGTCAATAAAAAGCGCTTCATCAAAGTTTCCAATAACAGCGTAAGATTTAAGGTTCAGCACACTGCCTGATGTAATTAATTCCGTTACTTCAACCGGCATACATATTTCATTTTCAGTTTCCCGCTGTAGAAATGTTACACCAAACATGGCCACTGTTTCTAGCTTATCAAAAGCAGCAATACAGTTTAAATATTGTGCCGCCACATCTTTTTCAAAATAAGAATCCTGGTCCATCGTAAGCAGCCATTCATAACCATCGGCAATGGCCAGTTCAGCAACCTGGTTCAGCCTTTTTGCAATGCCTTTATTTTCACCATCGTGCAGGTAAACAACATTTGCAATGCCCTTTATTTTTTCAGCAAGCACCTCGTTCCTGGTTTCAGAATTATCGGTAATGTATAATTTATCCAACACATCATTGTAAGAAAGAATATGCTCAGGTACATCCTCGTCCGGATAATATAATATAACAACACCGGCTGTTTTCATCAATGGTTGGTTTGTATATTTATTTCGTTCACTGTTACTTTTTTAAATTGTCTTTATGAACCCGGCATTAGTTACTTTGGTGACCGTCCGTTGCGTCGCACCCTTGTACAGCCGGAACTTTAATGAACAATAAAAACTTTTTGCCTTGCTGCCTCTTCGCCTTGCTGCCTTCCGTCCTGCAGTACAAGGGTGCGACGCAACGGAAGCTTCATTTATAACCTTCAGCCCGGCCCATAAAAACAATTAAGCACAAAACAAAGCTGAATAAAAAAGTTTAAGCAATAAAGTTACTTTTGCATCCTTAATTTTCGCAATGATATGAATATTTCCAGCGATATAACCACGTTGCTCTCTTTTGCAAAACAACCAAAGAAAAGAAAGCTCATTAAAATTGCCTTTGGCCTTAAGCAGCAAAGCGGAATTGAAATTGGCGGCCCCAGTTCTTTTTTTGGTTTGCGGGGTTATTGCCCGGTTTACCTTTTTGCAAAGCAGGTTGACGGTGTAAATTTTAGCAGCGAAACCGTATGGGAAGGCAAAATTGAACAGGGTAAAAATTACAAATATGCCGATGGTAAATCGGGTTACCAGTTTATTAACGAGGCAAGTGATTTGAGTAATATAACAACCGGTACTTACGATTTCCTGTTATCCTGCCACAGCCTTGAACATATTGCAAACCCAATAAAAACAATGAAAGAGTGGCACAGGGTTATAAAACCCGGCGGCACTATTGTGCTGGTGCTGCCTGACAAAAATCACACATTCGACCACAAAAGGCCTTACACAACTTTTGATCATCTGATGCAGGATTTTAAAAACAATGTGGATGAACACGATACCACACATTTTGATGAAGTGTACCGGCTTCATGATATTGATTTGGACAACGGTATAAAAAATGCTGAGGAATTAAAAGAGCGCACTATAAATAATTTCATCAACAGATGTGTTCACCATCATGTGTACAGCCTCGGTTTAATGGAAGAATTATTAGGTTACTGCAATTTTAAAACCATACATAAACAGGAAGCAGACCCGCATCACCTCGTTATTGTCGCTAAGAAATAAATTACCGTTTTTTAATATTGTCAAATGCCATTGATTTCCATTTGCATACCGGCCTATAAGAGAGTGCAGTACCTGCAGCGGTTACTGGATTCAATTGCTGTGCAAACATTCCAAGACTTTGAAGTAGTTGTTTCTGATGACAGTGATGATGATTCAGTAAAAGATTTGCTGGAAGCTTACAAAGAAAAATTCATCGTACATTATTATAAAAATCAGCCCTCGCTCGGCACACCTGCCAACTGGAATTTTGGCATTTCCAAAGCGGCTGGCGAATGGATAAAACTGATACACGATGACGACTGGTTTGCATCTGCAGACAGCCTTCAAATATTTGCTGACAATATATCTCAACAGCACAACTTTATTTTTTCTGCTTATGCAAACCGGACACTGGAAACAGGTGGCAAAGTAGAAGAAAAACATTTCCCGGCTTCATGGAAAAATAAGATCATCAAAAACCCTTTAACGCTTTTGGCTTATAATGTAATTGGTCCGCCAAGTGTAATACTTGTACACCGAAGCATAACAGAAAAATACGACGAACGGATGAAGTGGAGGGTGGATATGGATTTTTATGTACGGTTATTGCTGCAGGAAAAATCTTATACTTACATCAATAAGATACTCGTGAATGTTGGTATAAGCGAAACACAGGTAACCAATTATTGTTTTCAAAACCCATTAGTTGAATTACCCGAAGGGTTTTTGTTATTGCAGAAATACGGAGCAGACAGGTTGAAAAATATTTGGGTGTACGATGCATGGTGGCGCCTGCTTAGAAATATGAACATCAGGAATGAAGAGCAGTTAACTGAATACGTAAAAGAACAATGGCCGCAGGTGATTATTACTATGACTAAACATCTAAAAAAAGTACCGGCCAGTTTACTTGGCTATGGGATATGTTCAAAAATATTTATGGCATTTTCCTATTTACTTAACACAAATAAAATTTGATACCCTGGAATTATGGTTTACCTTAATATCTAAATTAAAAAAAATGAAAAATATCTTCAACCCCACAGTGCTTGTTACATTCTGCCTCGCAGGCACAATTCTTTTTAGTTGCAAAAAAGAAACCGCAGTAAGTGCTGACGCCAGATCAAACAGTAGTTTAAGTGAGGATGCTTCAGTAATAAGCGAAACGGTAAGCGGAACAACAACCTTAACCTTACGCCCAGGCTTAAATGACGGACAGGACACCTATGTAAGTAAAATTGACAATGATGCCAATGATGGGAACGGCAACCTGAACTACACACATGAATTAGTAATGTCAAAATATTACTACTATGGCCAATTAGCTACGGTAAGGTCTTACATTAAGTTTGACAGCCTGGTTAAAATACCTTCAACAGCCAAAATATTGGGTGCCCAATTGCAGCTTTTTGGAGAATCAAGTTCATTTTCTTTTCCAAACGGAAATTCATATTACCCGGGCTCCGGGAATCCCGAAAATACATGCCTTGTACAAAGGGTAATTGGTGGCAACTGGAACCAAACAACGCTTACCTGGAATACAATGCCTGCAACAACAGCACAATACCAGGATACTATTCCGCCCTCAAACAGCCAGTGGAATTACAATACAGCAGTTAATGTAACCAAACTTGTTGCAGCAATGGTTAAATCAGGAAAGAATTACGGGTTCTGCTTAAGGATGCTGAACGAAGAATCTTACCGCATAATGGAATTCTCCACATCAGAAGTAACTGCACCATCGTTGAGACCCAAGTTGATCATCAGATATAACTAAGCATATTGCAGGAATTCTTCAATAATAAGTGTAATTGAATTTTGAACCAGAAGGCTTTGGATTATTTCCAAAGCCTTTTTTTAATGATTTAACCCAAATTTTGCAATAGATTTTTTGTGAGCCAAACAACGGTTCTTTAGACATCGTTTCTTGCGTCGCACACTTGTACAGTATAACATTTGGCGGCTTTCAACAGCCAATACACCCAACTGCAAAATCCGGGTTTGAGTTTATTGCATAATTGTAAATACTAAAAAAATTCTATTTGATGATTTCTTATAATTTTACCTCAATTCAGCACTATTAAGTTCAATAAAAATATCTCAGTTCCTGATTAATTAATAATCCATTGCAGTTATCTATTATCATAGTAAATTATCATTCTGCGCCGCTTATTTGCGATTGCTTAGAAAGTGCCCTGCAATATCCAGGTTCAAATACTTTTGAATGGATAGTGGTTGACAATCATTCACAAGACAACAGCAAACAACTCATCACCCAAAAATTTCCATTGGTGAAATGGATTGATATGGGGTACAATGCCGGCTTTGCACGGGCCAATAACGAAGGCATAAAACAATCAAAAGGCGAAGTGGTTTTGCTACTGAATCCGGATACAATTATCGTTGGCAATGCAATAGAAGAATGTTACGAAAGATTTATCCAATCAAATTACATCGCCTGTGCGGTGCAGTTATTAAATGCTGATAAAACCCCGCAGATAACAGGAAATTATTTTATACAAGGCGGCCTCAACCACCTGCTGCCATTGCCTTATATGGGTGCGTTGCTAAGAAAAATTGCTTTCGCTGCCAACGTAAAAAAAACAAATGTGGCAAAGGCTTCAGCAGAACAAAAGGTCGACTGGATCAACGGCGCTTTCCTCATGGTTAAAAAATCAGCTATCGAAAAAGCAGGTATGCTGGATGAAGATTTTTTTCTTTACGCCGAAGAAATCGAATGGTGCAGCCGCTTAAAAAAAGTTGGCGATCTCTGTGTGTATGGCGATCTTTTTACTATTCATCTGCAGGGCGAAACAATCAACATCGAAACGGGAACTATTGATAAAGGTTACTTCGACTTGTACAGCAAAAAAGGGTTGCAGTTAATGGTGTCGCAACATGTACGCATCCGCAAACAGTTTGGCACTGCCTGGTTCTTTTTTCACTTGTTCATGCACACTTTCGAAATCCCCGTGTTCTTCATTTGTAGTTTTTTCGATAACCTTTTTCACGCAAGGAAACCTTTCTGTAATTTCTCAAAAATCAAAGATTTTACAATCAACGTTATAAAGCTTTGGGACCTTGCGCCAACCATCGTTTCCAATGAACCACACTTCTATAAAATGTTGTAGTGATTTTTGTACCAGGCAGAAGTATTTCTATTAAACATCCTTGCGTCGCACTCTTGTACGTTCGGAACGTAAATGAGCTTTTACCGAAGTCACCCAGCAACGGCGGCGTTGCGTTACGTTGTGTTACAACTTGTGTACAATGCGTACCTTCAAAAGAGCAAAAGCCCAAAGCAGCGATACCCATCTACGCAGTGATTTATTGATCCTATCGAAG
>JANXWM010000604.1 GCA_025351145.1 Chitinophagaceae bacterium | reverse complement strand
GAATTTACAACTACAAAATCAGCTAATCAGGCGGTTACAGGGCTTAGCCCTGTAACCGTAGGGTTTAAGGTAAATCTTACAGAAGAAAAAGGTATTTTGCCAACCACATCTTTTATAGGGCACTTAACTATTCCGGGCCTTGCATCAAGTAAATTAAGAGCCAGGTATTATGCACCGGCATTCAGGTTTACAATGCAACATACCTTGTCCAGAAAAATTTCATTGGCATATAATCTTGGCGCAGAATTTAATGGCGAGTCGCCCGAACCTTCCTGGCTTTATACTTTAACTACCGGGTACAGCATAACAGACAAATGGAGCGCCTATATTGAGCTGTATGGATTTGCATCAAAAATATCAGCTGCAGATCATAGGTTTGATTGCGGACTTGCTTACCTGGTTAAGCCAAATATCCTGATTGATATTTCTGGTGGTTTTGGGTTAACAGAAAGTGCACCCAACTATTATACCGCCATTGGGTTTTCTTTTAGGCTGAATGACTAAAACAAAAGTGTACTTATAGTTACAGTGGGAATGCTTATCTGGTATGCTCCTGGCTTATTGGTTTTCCTGATGCAATGTATTATGCAGTACAAGAGTGCGACGCAACAAAAGCTTTATAGTAATTCTTTTGCCGGGTACAAAATGTTACGAATAAATGTTGTGCTGATATAATTTTACAAACCCTTCAACCCTTTCGTTTAGTGCTTGTTCTTTAGCGGAAAGAATGTTTAAAAGGGTGAGCTGATTAATGGCGCGGTTAAGGTTGTGCAGCTCATAATTTGCGCCGTAATAAATATCGTTGTTGAGGTAATCTGTAATAAAACGCAGCGCCTGCATGTAGATCATAAACTTGCCTGCGTAAACAAAAAAATGTTTTTCTTCATCTGTAAGCTGCGCATGCATTTCGCCGAGATAACCCTGCACTATGGCATCGAAATAATCTTCTCTTACGGCAATTTTTGAATAGTCGGTTTCTTCTTCTCCGGCAGGTGAAAGATAAGTGCGCATCATGTCGCCCACATCGCTTATAAAATAACCGGGCATTACCGTGTCGAGGTCTATAACACAAATTCCTTTGTTGTTATCGTTGAAGAGTACATTGCTTATTTTGGTATCGTGGTGTGTAACCCTTTTTTTAAAAGCAGGGTTAGTGATAATGGTATTAAAGGTCTCTGCAATATTGTAATGCTGCTGCAAAGCATCGATGGTATTTTGAGCAATAGTGTAACGCTCTTTCGAACAGGTTTTTAAAGCTGTTTTGTACTGGTGATGGCGGAGCGTAAGGTTATGAAAATCGGGCAGTGTAATTTTTAGTTCGTTAATGTTGAAGCCCGAAAGCAGCTTTGTAAACTTGCCAAATTGTTTAGCGGCTTCATAAGCCAGTTCGGGGTTTTCAAGAACGCTGTACGTTTTGGAGCCGGCAATAAATTCGAACATCCTGAAGTAACCTTGGCCATCGGGTTCAATGAGGCTTTTATTATCTTTTGAAAAAACAGGTGCGGTAAATATATATTCGGGAAAATGTTTTTTAAGAAAGCCGTCAATGGCATTAATGTTATCGTCTATGGCCTGTGGATTGGTAAAAACATTATGGTTTATTTGCTGTAAAATATATTTTTTATCCGGGGTGGTTACCAGCCATGTATGGTTAATAAGCCCACTGCCAAATTCAACAGCAGTAGTGGTTTCGGGGTTAAGATTAAACTGGGTTAATAAATCTTTTATCATGTTTAATGAATATTCTGCTGCATAAATAGTACAACTCAAACTTAGTCATTCAGCATAAGTATGGCATACACAAACGTTTGCTCAAAAATCTTACTGTGGAAATATCATCAGTTGTGAGTCTACAATGATTTTATATGATCCCGGTGTTTCCCTTTCATCGTCTTTTCTGCCGAGCAGTTCAATCAGCATTTCTGCTGCTTTTTGCCCCTGAAGATACGGGTGCTGCTCAACTGAAGCCATGGGTGAAAACTTTAAATGCTGCACAAGCGGCAGGTTTGCATAGCTTACAAAGCAAACATCTTTGTTGATGTTTATTTTCTGTTCACTTGCCTGCTGCATTGCATCGATAGCCACATAATCATTAAATGTAACAATGGCTGTAACTTTTCTTTTGTGCGTTAATAATTCTTTTGTTGCCTTATAGTTACTCTCTTTGGTAAGGTCGCTGTTTACAATTAAAGAAGGATCGTATTTAAGCCTGTGCTTGCTCATGGCAATCTGGTATCCTTCTTTTCTTTGTTTGCTGGCGTATAACTTTTCGGGGCCATTAATTAAACCAATAACCCTGTGGCCTTTCTTTAGTAAAAAGCTCGTAGCCTGAACAGTACCCGAAACCATATTGCAGGCTACATAATGTATGTCGGGCATGTTGGGTATACAATCAAAAAAAACCAGGGGGATGCCCGATTTTTTTAGCATTTCAAAATGTTCGTACGAAGTAGTGTGTTTCGAAATTGATATCAGCAGCCCATCAACCCTGTGCTTTTTCATGGTATCGATAATTTGCTTTTCTCTTTCAGCATCGTCACGCGATTGGCCAAGCAGTACCGTGTACTGGTTTTTGCCGGCCACATCTTCTATACCGCTTATAGCAGCAGAAAAAAAAGCTTCAGATAAAAATGGAAGAATAACACCAATGGTAAAAGTTTTGCGTTGCTGAAAAAAAATGGCAGCCTGGTTGGGTTCGTACATTAATTCCTCTGCCAGTTCTTTTACACGTGTTTTTGTGCGCAGACCAATGCTGGGATGATCGTGCAAAGCCCTCGATACTGTAGATATAGAAATATTTAACCGTTTTGCAATCTCTTTTATAGTTGGTTGTTTGGCAGACATATTCCGGTAAAATTATTAATTTAAATAAAGATGAAGTGTATTGATTTTTATGTAGCCGGCATTTGTAATTCTAGTGAACTCCTCTTGCGTCGCACACTTTTACTGTATAACAGTATTGAACTTTCAACAGCCCGGCCGATGATAATTCATTCAGCTTTTTTTACTGGTATTTTTATGAAAGTTGATTGTGGCAGAAACCAAAGATGACCATTGATCTGCAGATAAAGTGATTGCGACGCAAGGAACGATGCCATAAAAAACATTGCTGGTTATTAAAATATATTTTGTTTGCAAACCTGTTTAGTAAATTATTTATATATTCGATTTTTAATAATTGTTCCAATGCCAAAGAAAATACTACCCCTTGTGAAACAGTTTAACACAGACGGGCTATCCGGAGTGGCTATTAAAGATTTAACCCGTAAAAAAAGAATTGTTTCTCACATGAGCAGCAAGGATGAGATTACCATCAACGATATTTCTGAAACTTTAAACATCAGCATTCCAAAGGCTTCTGAACTTATAAACGACCTGGCCGAAGGGGGCTTTATTAAAGAAACCAGTAAACGCTCAGTTGGCCAGGGGCGTAAGGCATCGTTTTATGCACTGCGTGCAGACAGTCATTATTTTTTGGGTATCGAAATAAAAAAATATAAGATCAATATCGGGTTAATGGGATTTGATAAAGTGATTGTACAATCTAAAACCGATATCCCTTTTCTTTATAAAGAAGCCAGTGAATCGCTAACAGAAGTGGTGCAGATCATCAACACTTTTCTGGATGAAATAAAAGTTGAACGTAATAAAATTGCAGGTTTAGGGCTCAGTATTGCCGGGCGTATTAATGTAAAAACGGGTAAGATTCTTACGATTTATCATTTTGGAGATGCGCCGGTTAAGGATGTTTTAGAAACCGAACTTGGTATACCCGTTTATTTAGATAATGATTCCAGAACCATTGCGTACGGCGAGTTTCATTTTGGAAAGCGAGTGCTTGAAAAAGAAGTATTGATCCTGAACCTGGATTATGGAATAGCCCTTGGCATTTTTGTAAATGGTAAGCCTGTATATGGTGCAAGTGGCTATGCCGGGGAGTTGGGGCATATTCCACTTTTCGATAATGAGAAAATTTGTTTTTGTGGTAAAAAGGGCTGTCTTGAAACGGAGGCTTCGGGCAAAGCCTTAATAGAACGGTTAACCGATCAAATGAACAAAGGATCCAATAGTATTTTGCAGCCTGTTTTAGAGAGAAAAGGCTTTCTCGAACTTGAGGATATAATTAGTGCAGTAACCAGGGGCGATAGCCTTACGCTGCAAACCATTAGTTCCATTGCAGAAAAATTGGGTCGTGGACTTGCAGTTACCATCAATATTTTTAATCCTGAATTGATTATTATCAGTGGTATTATGAGCGCCGCAGGAGATTCGCTGCTTTTGCCGGTTAAAAATTCTATTATCATGCATTCCTTAACCCTGGTAAATAATGATACCAGTATTGTATTATCTGACTTGTATAATAGGGCGGGTCTTTTAGGTTGCTGCCTTTTGGTTAGGGATAAAATTTTAGGTTTAATTGAGCATAGTTTTTAAATACCCTGATCAACTTAATTAAAAAATTAATTTTTTAATTAAGGATTAATAATAAAATATTTCTTAATTATCATTTAATTTGATAAGATTGCATAAATAAAAAATGCTGATCCGGCTGTTTTGAGATGATATGTTATTTTTTCAAAGCAATTAAACAGGCTAGTTAACAGGTATGCGGATTTGAGAAAGTAAAACAGTATCAGGATTTGTAACGGAATAATAAAAAGTTGTAAATTTTATTGTTCGGGAGATTCAAAAAGTAACAATATCACGCAAACGTTTGCGCATGATTTTTTTAACTTTTTTATTCTTCCCTGATTAGATTTGATTATAAATTAACTGATAACTAAAATATAATTGCGGTACTCTTGAAGATTTATCAGGCCATTAAAAGCAGCGAATTATTGCAGCAGCCTGTCTCTTTTAAAGTATTGTTCGAAATAATTAAGCTGCTTGTTTTAAGACCAAATTTCTATTTATCAAAAAACCCCATCAATTATGAGAAAACTACACAAGCTATTTCTTATTCCGCTGCTGCTGCTATGTATAGCAGCGCATGCTCAAACACGAACTGTGAAAGGTAAAGTTGTATCAGCTCAGGGAAATCAGCCTGTTTCTGGTGCAACAGTTATCGTTAAAGGAAAGAATTCAGGAACCGCAACTGGTAACGATGGGTCATTTTCATTTACTATTCCATCAGGTGAGGTAACACTTGTTATTTCAAGTATCGGCTTTTCTTCTGTTGAACAAAAAGTACAAGCAGGTATCTCTGACATCACTGTTACACTTACACCATCTTCCGGTGAACTTGGAGAAGTTGTTGTAACAGCTTTGGGTATTTCGCGTAAAACAAAAACACTTGTTTATGCAACCCAAACCGTAAAAACTTCTGAGCTTACAGAAGCAAGAGACCCTAATAACGTAATTAACTCCTTGCAAGGCAAAGTTGCAAATGCAGTAATTTCTCAAGGTTCTGGAGGACCGGGTAGCGGAGTAAAGATTGTTTTGCGGGGAAACCGTTCAATTCAGGGAAGCAATAACGCACTTATTGTTGTAGATGGTGTTCCATTTAGTAACAATACAAACGGTACTGCAAGCAGCGATTTTGGCGCAATTCAGGGTTCAGATGGAGCTTCAAGCATTAACCCTGATGATATAGAATCAGTGACTGTTTTACGGGGAGCCTCAGCTGCAGCTTTATACGGCAGCCAGGCAGGTAATGGTGTTATAGTGATTACTACTAAAAAAGGTAAAAAAGATAAATTATCAGTTACTGTAAATTCTGGTATTGCTACGGAATCCCCATTTGCCTTGCCGGTTGTGCAAAACCAATACGGTGCAGGCAGTGGCGGAGTATTAGATGCCACAAAAGGTGATAGTTGGGGGGCAAAAATGACAGGTCAGTCTTATACCAATTTCCTTGGACAGCCGAGTTCTTACAGCCCTCAGCCTGATAATATCAAAGATTTTTTCAGAAATGGAACCAGCCTGAATAATTCAATAGGTATATCAAGCGGTAATGAAAAAATGCAGACTTATTTGTCTTATACAAATAACCTGATACAAGGGATAGTTCCTAAAAATAACCTGACAAGGCATACTTTTAATTTCAGGATTTCTAACCAGATTAGCAAGCGGTTTTCAACAGATGCCAAAATTACTTATATTAACCAGGATATAAAAGACAGGCCCCGTACAGGTGAGGAAAATGCTCCCGCTATTGATATATATAATATAGGAAGGAGTATTTCCACTGCAGATGCAAGCCAGTATGATGTATTAAATAATATAGGTATTACAACACCTACTCCATTTCCTTCAACCTTAAGTTCAATTTACCAAAATCCTTATTGGGTAATAAACAGAACTGATATTAATGAAACAAGGGACAGGATTGTAGGTTTTGTAAGTGCAAAATATAAAATAACTGATTGGCTCAGCCTTTCTGGCAGGGCTAACCTTGACAGGACATTTGATGCCGGTGAAAATAAGGTTTCGCAGGGAACCATACTTTGGGGAAGAGGTGGTGGCGATTACCAAAAGAGCAGCATTACTGTTACTGAGAAGTGGTTTGATGTGATGCTTGAAGGAAATAATAAAATCACGAATGATCTTAAGGTTGAGTATCGTATCGGTGGCATTTTTCAGGATGCTAAATACGATGGAAACTTTCA
>JANXWM010000593.1 GCA_025351145.1 Chitinophagaceae bacterium | reverse complement strand
CCCGATGATGCAGTGCTAATACTATTATTGGTTACAGTTTCTTTTTTACAGCTTGCTGATGCCGCAATTATGATTATTACAAACAATGAAGCTGTGAGTTTTTTTAAAGTTGGCAAGTACTTAAAACAATTGATTAATTTGTTCTTCATAATGGTTGGTGTTTATTTTTTTTAAAAAAAATTATGTCAAAAAAATTATATGGTTGTTATTAAAATACTGGACCAAAAAAATCAGTAACCGTGGCAGAACATTATAACAAATGCATTACCGGCTCTGTGTCAATAAATACCCCACAGGGATAAAACAGTAATTACTTTATCTCTGCAGGGTATAAATGAAATTGAAATTTGTTATGCTATTTTATTGCATCTCTAAATGTAGCACCAATGGTTGTTAAACTAAATACAGAGCCTGATTTTGTGTAGAGCGGTTGTGCCTGCCCTACACCACCTTTATTTGAGCGGGCAATCATGTATTTATAGCCGCCGGCTACGAACGCAGTTACAGCACCCTGCATAAGTGTTGCAGACTGATTAGTTTGATTGTACTCATTGCATATAACCTGCTTGCCGGTATAAGTTCGCAAATAATTTGCAACAGGTTCCACTAAATCAGAAGGGAATATATTCGGGTTATCCAAAGTACCGAATGGAACAATAACATGAATATTAATATAATCCAGACCCATGGTTTTAAAAGCGTCTATCATCTTTTTTGTTTCTATATATGAGGGATCGGTATACCAGGTATAGCCATTCATTACCTGCTGGGCATATCTAACACCAAGGCCGCTGTCAGCAACCTTTACACCATATTGCTTACATACATTTACTGCCGTTGTTATTTCTGTAATGTAATCCTCAATTGGGCCGGTATGATAAGCGTTGTTCCAGGCCTCATTCTCTATCACCGCTATTTCTGGCTTATACTTATTCAATACATTTTGAAGTAATGTAGTATATGCAACCATATCTGTTGGAAAAGGTTTCGGTGAACTGGTGCCGTTGGCATTACGGGCATTATCATAATTAAGGTTCATCAGTATCTTATACCCTTTGGCAGCATAAGTATCAACTGCATCATTATAACCTGTAAAATCTTTTAGGGATATTTCCCACCTGATATAATTTACACCCATCATATTATACAGGGTAATATTATCATCCTTTTTACTCTCCCCTGTCTGGGCTCCAAAGTTAATACCCGTAAAAATATTATTGCTTTCAGAGGAAACGGCTGTCTCCTGAACATTTACGGCTGCTGCTTCTTTTCTGCAGTTGGTAAAAGAAAAAATACAACTAAAAAATAATATTGCTGAAACCGCTCTTTTTAAAACAGGTGTTTGCACAGAGCATGTGCTCGTTTTGCTTTTCATGACTCTTGGATTTTAGCTTTTAATAAAAAATATAGAAAATGGTTATTGGAACACTTGTTTTTATGGTGCAAAATTCACTCCAATGATTAGAGGTTTTAACTGTGCTATTTACAAATAGATTTTTTTAATAAGATTCTAAGGCAAAAGGCAATTCATTCATTTTTTTTCAATCGCTTAATTAATATGAAGTTATATTTCATAATTAATAAACATATTTTTTATGTCAGGTTTTATATACCGCTGTAACCCTTTTATGCATTGGCTTTCAGGATATTCATATACTTATTTTAAAAAACCCGTTACCGGCATATTTCTTAGTAACAGGCAAAAAAATTTAAGTTCATTTTAATTTTTGCTGCAAATGAATTATTTGCCTGCTATTTACAACAGTTACCGGCTTTTTCAAAAACCGGTTTTCTGTTTTTTTTTGATTTATTAATAAACCCAGGCAGCTGCATTTTTTCTTTAAAACCAAAGACTCCTTTTGGGCTATCCATTATATCCCTGATCAACATTCTTGCGCCGCACCCTTCTACTGCAGAATGTAACCTTATAAATGGTTGTTCTTAAAGCAAGTGTTTTCTTCCGTAAAACACCCGCTTTTATTTTAATTACAGCCGTTTATTTTATGGCATCCCTGTATGCGTTACCTATAGTTGTTAGTGTTGTTTTTATATTTAATGGCTCCGCAATACTTGGCCCGCCTTTATTCGACCGTGCTATAACATATTTATAATTACCAGCTTTAAAAGCGCTTACCGCACTCTGCATAAGCAATGCCGACTGATTATCCTGGTTATATTCGTTACAGATCACCTGCTTACCTGTTGTTGTTCTCAGGTAATTGGCTACTCCTTCCAAAACTCCGGGCGGATAAACATTTGGATCAGCACCACTATACGGCGCGATAGTGTGTATGTTTACATAATCCAGGTTTATTGTTTTGTATGCTGCCAGCAGTTTTTTTGTTTCATCGTACCCGGTATTTGTACTTTGTGGTTTTGTCCCCTGCCAAAGCATTTGCACCCAGCGCAACAGCGAGCCACCATCGGCAACTTTTACTCCATTTTGTTTGCAAACATCTATTGCCGCAGTTAATTGAGTAATGTAGTCTTCAATTGGACCTGAGTGATAATCATCCGTCGTTGGTTCGTTTTCTATAATGGCAATTTCAGGTTTGTACTTGTTAAGCACTTTTTGAATCAATGCCTTGTACGCAACCGTATCTTTTGGAAAAGGAACGGGAGATGTAGTCCCATTAAGCTTTCTTACATTTCCATAGGCGAGGTTTAGTAATAATTTGTATCCTTTTGAAATATATGTATCAACTGCCGGGG
>JANXWM010000556.1 GCA_025351145.1 Chitinophagaceae bacterium | reverse complement strand
TAATGCATTCAGCAGCATTTCACGAATAGCAGGTAGAGGATATTCTCCTTTTTCGATTCGGTGCATTCCTTCAAATCCTATTGAACGAATTAGAAACTTATGGTTGAGTTGATTTAAAACGGCTTGCAGTAAAATAATTAAATTTCCTTCTTCCGTTTCTTGAAATATAATATCTGTATCGTCCTTTCCAAACCTGCCAATCTTTACATAAATACTTGGATAAAATTTTCCGGGGTCTTTACCGAATAAAATAATGGCTGCTCTTTTTAATTGTCCGTTTTCAGTAAGGCGTAATTTTTCAAATAATTCAGACAAATCAAGTCCGTCATTTTCCGGCAGGCGACCGGTATTTTGAGAAGCAGCAAGAAATACTTTAACAGCTTTTTCATCAATGTCGGCAAATGTTGCCCTTGCTTCAATTACATCATCCCATGTTTTGCCCGATTTCTTCAATAGAAATTCATTAAGTGCCGCACCTGTTAATTCCTGTTTGGTACTGCCGCTACGGTAATAATATCTACCTCTTACTGAAATTGGAACAGAGTATGGATGTGTAACAATTTCAATAAAATATTTACCATCTTCCTCATGTAGATTTACTTCTGCTGTAATACCCATTGCATTTCTAATCTTGTTGGGTATATCATCCATTAGTTTTTTATAATCAGCAACGCCAACTACATTTCCATTATCGTCTTTGCCAATAAATATTACACCGCCTTGTGCATTAGAAAATCCACAAACCCATTTCAGGTAATCATCGTGCCAGCTTTGTTTGTATTCTATGTTTTGTTGTTCGGGCATTTAATTGTCGTTTTTTGTATTCTTAAAATGTGCGTCGATTGCTGCTTTGGCAATTAGTTATTCTAATCCTTTGTCTTTCCTTTCTAAAACCTGATAGTAGTAGCTAGATGGTTTGTTGAAATGAATTATTTGTCTAGGTTTTGATTCTAATTTTTCTTCTGCATCCGGCTCCTTCATGTCTTTTACAAGGTCATAGTAAAGTCTACTTCTATTTCTGTCCAGTTGTTTAATTTGTTGAATCGAATATTTGTTTGAAGCTAATTCCTTAAAGCCATTTTTCCAGCACAAATCATTAGATACAGTTTCATAGTTCTTTATTGTTACACGACCCACAGACATTCCTACAAGTCTGTGAATTGCTGATTCAGAAACAGAGCCCTTACTTTTTCTCATACCGCTTTTTACAGCTTTCCTTATTTCATCAACAACTTCTTTTTGTTTATTTATTTCTTTTGCGAATGATTTTTTCCTAACTCTAACGTGTCCTTCATGGTGTAATTCATAACCAACAAAACTAATCCAAGGAAGTCCATCATTACTAATCGAAGCCCATTTGTATGGGCCTTTTGATTTTCCTTTCCAAAAGGGGGCATAGGTAATTTCAGGTAAATGCTTTTTTTGCTTTTTTCTCTTTTCAAAGAGTTTTGAATTAAAATTATGTGGAACTAATTTTAATCCTTCAAGTGCATTAGTGTAATTTTCTCTTGCCTTAAGGCAAACATCATATTCTGGATGGATAATAAGCATATCGTCGCAAAAGCGAACATAGAATGCATCAGTTTTCATAACTTCTTTATCTGCATTGTTCAAAACCATATTGGCAATTAGACCTGATAAAGCTCCACCTTGCGGAACACCTATTCGTTCATCTTCTATATTTTCATAGTACTTTAATTCAGTAAATCTTTTTGCAACCCACTCAAATTCGCCGTTTAGTATTTTATAACTTTCCCAATAAGTTTCACTTGAATTTAAAGGAAGCACATTCTTATTAAATGAATAACACTCAAGAAATTCATTAAAAATGATTGATACGTTTTTAAAGCCCAAGCCTATATTATCAATTTTTGCTTTTTCAATTAACTCGCTAAAAAGTACTTTAATAATTCCATGGTTTACGGAATCAAAAAATTTCTCCATATCACATTCAACCATCCACAAAGCATTGTCTGGATATTTTTTCCGATACTCCAAAATATCCTTGATGCAGTCATGATGGTTTACGATTTTAGTATTTTCCTTATTTTTTTTTGAACGAAAAGCATATGAGCAATCTTTAAAATAGTTATCAAATAGCCTTGTTAAATATTTATTGGTCAGGCTTAGAATAATTCGGTCTTTAAGAGCAAATAATGATAACGGCCGACAACCATTGGGCCCTTTTAGTGTTTTATCATTTTTTAATTTAGGAAATACTATTGGGTGGGATATTTTATATGAGCCACTCAAAACAGTGTTTTGAATATCAAGAATGAAATTGTCTAATTCTATTAACCATGCTTCTTTCGGCGATTTTTGTCCAAATGACTTGATAGTTTTTATAAGGGAATAATAATTTCTATCATTAGAAGAAAGTGGCTGATTGTTGGCTTTACTTATCCTGGATTTGCTTCCAAGAGTTATCCATTTTTTTCTAGGTGGCAAAATTCTATTCAGCTCAGCCAAAAACTGACTTTCATATTTTACAAATTCATTTGATGTCTCTTCTTTGGCTTCACGATACTTCTTTGAATCATTAACATGGAAATTGAACTTTTCTGAATCTGTCAATAAATGGATAAGGTGTTTCTTGTTACGACTTTTTGCAACTTTCGACCTTAACTTACATAGATATGAGATTATTGCCTCTCTTGTAAAATATGATTCAAATTGTTTCATCGTCTTAAAAAGAGAGAAGGGGTTCCTGTAAAAGGCCTTTCGGCCCATATTGGCAAAGATACTGACATATTATGCCGTTCACTCTTTTAAGTCCTCCGGCAAGTGAACTTTTGTAACCGTATTTGAGGATGAAACTTGCGATAGATTTTCATCTACCACCTCGGAACCCCTTTCCCTCTGTTTTTTTGTTTGATAATTTTTTGCATTTGCAAAATATACTATTGTGCTAAAATTTACTGCTCCACTTCTTGTTTCATAGCAATTAAGCAAAAAATTCTTGCAGTTTATTTCATTATATTTTTCTTTATCCAAGGAGCTAAGTTTAAGAAAATACTTTTCTCCGACATCATAAGTAAATGAATTTGCAATTGCCATAGCAACCTTATACCATTCTTCATATGAATAGGTAATTGAACTTTTCTTTTTTTCTAAGCATTTTATTATTGCGGCTATTGTATATCTATCATTTGGTTTGTTCCTGTCTTTAGGATTATAGAGTTCATCCCGACTACTTGAAATAGCAATTTTTTCAATGTTTACTTTCTCTTGATTTTCTATT
>JANXWM010000505.1 GCA_025351145.1 Chitinophagaceae bacterium | reverse complement strand
GGCGTTGCGGATAAAGTGGCTTGCCTGTTGGGTCAAGAAACTGTTTCCATTCCGGGTATTCTTCAACGGACTTTGGCACCTGGTGACGATGATAGGTTTGCGCCGCCAAAAAATCTGAATTATCAAGCACCACTTCATCACCAACTTTTATTTGCGCAAGCAGTTTTGCATCGGCGCCTCCAAGCATTATTTTATCACCTGATATGTTAGGTATGAATATTTTTTTCCCTGCAGCAGCACCACTCTTGATGACCAGGTCACCGCCAAGATAATTACCATCAGGCAATACATTCTCTAACTGAAAAGCAACAGGCATTCCACCTTCTGCGCCACCAACACTTTTCCATGCAGCATCAGCTGTGCCCCTTGCCTGGCCTGCAGTTTCAGGTGCAGGTATTCCATACTTTGCAGCAAGATCAGTTGTAATGATCATTTTTATTTTGCTGCTTTGTTGAATACGTGCCTTCTGCACAGAGCCTGTGGAATCTGCACCAAGATAACCGGGCACCATCCAGAAATCATTGAAATATTTTGCATCTGCCATTTTAACTCCGGGATATAAAACCGGAAAAGCATGCAAGCCCATGGTCTTGTATGCAAACCATGCATGAGGAGGAAAACCCATTTTGGTAACTTCAGTTAATGCACCACGTTCCTCATCGTTCAATCCTGCGTACATGTCACCACCACCGGGTTCCAGCGCATCAACAATTTGCGGAAATTTATCATGCAGCACACGCATAGCATGTATGCGTACAGTAAAAACATTTGGAATAGCCATCGGCGAGCCAAGCACATAAGGCACTGCACCATCCCATACGCCATCTGTATTTTCTAAACCGCCAATGGTTCGGTATGCACCACCACTGCCACCAAAAGCATACCCATAAATATGATTGTTTGTACCATAAATTTGAGCTGCCACCACACGGGAGAATTGTGCGCATGCAGCATTGGCACGGTAAGCGCCAATGGTTGGGTCAATACCAGACCCGGGCATTCCCATGCCCTTTGCTCCACCGCCATTAGTTTCTATAAAGTACGCACCGTGTGTAACAGAGAAACCGATCTTGTCGCCCTCTCCTTCTGCGCCCTGCGATAGATTTTCGTTATCGGGTACAGGAGTTATGTATTGAAAAAAATGTCCCTCAAATTTTTCTTTCACCGGAAAATAAAATGAGAACCGTGTTTCTGTGCCTTTGAATCCGCCATGAACGTAATGATGGCGCACCGGTTTATCACGCCACTCGTCAACATCTACATAAGGCGCTTTGAACATCGTATCCTGTGTTATACTGTTCTGGCCAAATGCCCGACCCGTGCTTGTTATCAGTAGCAACAAGCAGACTATCAGATTTAAATAATATTTTTTTATTTTCATTCTTAAGTTTTTTCGTTTTAATTTAATAATTAGACTTTCCAATATTTATTTATCAGTAGTAGGTTTATCCTCTACATACTTCCATTTGCCTGTCTTAATATCTATTGTCCATGGCTTAGGTTCGGGAACCCATAGTTTGCCATCTCCAATTTGTACTGGCATCCATACATAACGGGAATCCCATAACTCCTTTGGCTTCCACCTGTCGCCCATAAAAAATACGGTGGTATCTTTTGTACCTGCTACTTTTATAAACATAGTAGATTGTGAACTGTAGGTTCTTGTATCCGGTGGAGCAATATCGACAAACTCACTCCATGGTCCAGTCAGTGAAACAGCAGTAGCAACCTTATTAGCATTGGGCGACCATCCTGTTAATTTTGAACCAACCGCATAATACAATCCTTTGTAATGAACGATGGCACCACCTTCTAATGGTGATTGAATAAATGCCACTTCTTTTTCAACACTTAAAAAATCATCTGATAATTGAGCGATGTAAAATCCCTTTACAGGACGACATTCAAAAATTAAATAAGCACTGCCATCATCATCAATAAACTGCCCTATATCACGGCTTTCTTTTCCCAATGGCCGGAATGTTTTTACCAATTTAAATGGCCCTGTAGCTTTATCGCTTACAGCCACACCCACACTCGCATAATCATAGGCCCATGTAGATTTGGATATTCCTTTTACAGCACCATCAATGTGGATGTACATTACAAACTTCTTTGTCTTAATATTGTAAAAAACTTTCGGTCTTTCCAATACCCATTTATTATATTCCAACACAGTATCAGGTTTTGTCAACGCCATTGCATCTCCTCTGAATTTCCAGTTAATTAAATCTTTAGATGAATAACAACTTACATAACGACTGTTGGTATCCAATCCCGGCCTTCGTTCTTCTCCATACCAATAAAATATTTTACCCAATTTAATAATGCCGCCACCATGTGCCTGGATATGATTGCCATCTTCATCAGGCCACAGTTCGCCGGGGCGAATAGCCGTTTGTTTTTGAGCAAATGCAAATGACACCAATAAGGTAAAGGATGCAGTAAGTAAGTGTTTTTTCATACAATTGTTTATTGAAAAAATACAATTTTCAAATTTATTATTTCATTATAATTTTTATCGAAGTTTCTGCTAAACCCTTTGCAGTTGCTTTAAGGATTAAATTACCAGCAACACCTTTCGGTCTGATGATAACCAATCCCCTACCCTGGTACACTTTCTTATGATTTTGCTGAAAGCTGGATGCATCATCAAAGCTTCCGTTTCCAACACCTGCAATCGTTGCATCACCGGTAAGCGCATACGTAATTTCTATATCATCAATGTATGGCACAACGTTTCCCTTTTCATCAACAACTTCTACGCTTACAAAAGACAAATCATTCGGGTCAGATTTAATAGTACTTCTGTCGGCAACCAAACGAATGGCAACAGGTTTACCAGTAGTGGTTAGTGAAGATGAACCTGTTTCTTTTCCATTATCATAACTTTTTGCAACAAGCGTTCCCGGCTGATATTCTATTACAAAACTGGCCGTAATGGAACTATCAGGAACTGTTTGTTCTGCGATTACCTTACCATTTAATTCAAGTTTTACCAGCTTACTTCTTGTATATACATGCACCAGTATTTTCTTGCCTTCCTGTCCCGGCCATGTCCATGATTTTAATTCATCAGGGAAACCCCATGGAGCAATAACTTCCTGCATTCCATCAGCAACAGGACTTTGAACGAGCAATTCAATTTTGCTTTTTCCCCAAACAACATCCTGATAGTATGCTGCCTGCTTTTTATTGCCAATCAAATCCAGGTCACCGCAATAAGCATTAAATACAGACCACTTTGGCAGGTAGAAAAGCCCCATGCGGATTATTCCATTTGGCAGCTTTCTTGAAGCAGGAACTTGTATCGGCCTGCCGATGCCTGCCTCTCCAATGTAGTCCATGGCAGTCCATTTAAAGCTTCCCAACATGTAAGGATTTTTTAACGAGTATTCATAATTTTCGAGCGCACTTTGTGGAGTGTATTCTGTAACAATAAATGTTTTTGCAGGATGTTTTGCATGTTCTGTTTCAAAGCGGTGTGCGGTGGCGCTGTCACGAACAAAAAATTTAGATTGGCTTTTTAAAAAGTAATTGTATCCATCCACATCAAGATTTGTGAGGTAGGGCTCATAATCTCCCCAAGGCTTTTTGGTGAAGCCGGGCAAGTAAACAATGCCTGATGTTACAGCCCTTGTGGGGTCAAGCCTGCGCACCTCTTCAGCCAGCATTTTTGCCTCACGGTAACCTGCTGTATCAGGTGCTTCAAAAATCTCATTGCCGATACTCCACATGATAACGGAAGGATGATTTCGATCTCTCAATATCATTGCATCTAAATCTTTTTGCCACCACTCTTTAAAATCCAGGTGATAGTCCTGCGGATTTTTGGGAAGCTCCCACATATCAAAAGCTTCATCCAGCACCAGCATACCAAGGCGGTCGCAGGCGTCCAGTAATTCTTTGGATGGAGGCTGGTGACTGGAACGAATGGCGTTGTAACCAACCTTCTTTAGTAACTCGATCTTACGTTCTTCGGCCCGGTCAATGGCAGCAGCACCCAATGGCCCATTGTCGTGATGAATGCATCCGCCTTTCAGTATAATTCTTTTGCCATTTAATGTAAATCCTTTAGTTGCATCAAAGCGAATACTTCTGATACCAAAAGATGTTTCTACAATATCAATGATTTTATTTCCTGATTTTATTTCTGTAACAACTTTATATAATTCAGGTGTTTCAAGCGACCACAAAAGCGGGTTGGAAATGGTGATGTTTTGCGAATCGGTTTTTGATGCACTTGTTGCAAACACCAAAGCCTTTTGAGTTTTGGCAACTATGTTGCCGGAAGGAGAAAAAATAGTTGTTACAAGGCTGATATTGCCTGCAGCATTTTGTTTGTTATTGATAGTTGATTTTACCTGTATCGTAGTACTATTTTTAGATACCACCGGCGTTGTAATATACACGCCCCATACCGCCACATGCACCGGCTCTGTAACCGTTAACCATACATGGCGATAAATACCGGAGCCACTGTACCAGCGGGAATTTTTTCCTTCATTTTGAACCTTAACTGCCAATATATTTTCCTGGCCGGCCGGATTTAGATAAGGCGTGAGATCGTAATAAAAAGGCGTATAACCATAAGGATGATTGCCTAGCAGATGACCATTCAACCAAACATCCGAGTTCATGTAAACGCCATCAAAATGGATCGCAAAAAGCTTTTTCTCGTCTGCTTTTGCAGTGGTAAATTTCTTCCTGTACCAGCCTGTTCCACCTACAGTAAACCCTGTAGCGGATTGCCCGATACTGGTTTTGCTGAATGGACCAGCAATGTTATCAGCAATTTGATTTGGCAAATCTTCAATACTCCAATCATGCGGCAATTGCACAACCCTCCAATCATCATCTTTAAAATCTGAGCGCTCTGCATTAATAAGACTGTCTTTCTTAAAACGCCAGTTATCATCAAAAGAACGTGTACGTGATTGTGCATTGCTTTGCGTAAGAGCTACGGAAAAACAAAAAGACAATAATAAATGCAGTATGTTTTTTTTCATGTGCTCCATTTTATAAGAAATATTTTTGTTGGCAAGCTTTTGTTCTTTATTCAACATCGTTGTGTCACTCACTTGTACGTTCTTATCGTCTATCGTCATTGCGAGCACGATGCATGGCTTTGTTTTTTAGCAATCGTGGCGAAGCAATCTTTTAAATATTACCATGATTTAAAAGATTGCTTCGTCGCCCAAACACACTTTTCTTTGCTTCGCTCCTCGCAATGACGATCTAAATTCTTCAGTACAAGGGTGCGACGCAACGAAAGCCTTATTCATGTTGTTAGCCCGGTTCAAAATTTCTTATTTTAGCTAAGAGACTACTATAAAAAAGGGATGCTATTAATCTGACCAAAAGAAAGAAGGTGGCAAAACTGCCACCCATTATTCAACTATTTAATTACTTTAATGCGTTCGCCTTCTGCATCAAACATGCTCATCAGGCTGCCTGTTGTATGATCATCATCTTTCTTAGTCATAAGCAGGTTAACATCATAACCCTGTGTAGTAAAATAAAGTGTGATCTCGGTATCCTTCAGTTCAACACTGGTTATTTTTGCAATCTCTGCACCTGTTGTATCCTGCACCACGCCTGCAATTGAATCGTTTTTGTTTTCGAGAAGAAAGATCATTTTTGCATCTCCGTTTGGTGTTCCTTTTAACAATACGCTCCACTTACCTTTAAAATAATCAGCCCCGGCTTTGGATTGTGCGTTTGCGCTTACAGCTACTACCAGACAAATAATTACCGCGAGAATTGAAGTGATTTTTTTCATTTTTTTGATTTTAAATTTTTGAGTTTATTTATTTTCTGTGATTTTAAATGCAAGCTTTTTAGTCCGTTGTTCTTCTCTTAGCAGAATTATGACCTTACAGCAATCTTCTTATTTTTTAAAGCCCTGCAATTGCAATCACGAAAGATATTTTACAAATATAATGCCTATTGTATCATTTTGATACAATAATGCGTAATTTTATTTTTTAAAGCTTAATTTATTAATCCAATAGTGCATTAAACAGGTTGAAGTAACCATAAATTGCGTTCGAAATGAGTAACATAGATATTATCAGCGACAAAGAATTAAAGAAAGGAATAAAACAGTTCCTGGAAACTGCACCCGATATTTATATGGCAGGTGTATCAGTTGACACTGTAATTTTTGGTTTTCACAACGACAAATTGAAAGCCTTGCTGCTGCGCTTTGGCAATACACCCTATTTTATATTGCCAGGAGGATACATCATGAAAGAAGAGAGCCTTGATGATGCAGCTTTGCGCATACTACAGGAAAGAACCGCATTGGAAAATATTTACCTTGAACAGTTCTATACATCAGGCAGCATAAGTCGTTCAAAGGAAGAGGTGGCCATTGAACTAACGCAAAAAATGATCGGTACTATACCGCACAGTAATTGGTTTGCCCAGCGTTTTGTTTCTGTCTGCTATTATGCCCTTGTTGATGACACGAAAGTTAACCCTGTAACAGAAGCATTCTTTACAGAGGTTAAATGGTTTGATATAAGCAGGCTTCCAAAAGTTTTATACGACCATGATGCTATCATCAATAAAGCATTGAAAAGATTACAGAGCGACCTTGATGAAAAATTAGCTGGATCGAATTTAATTGGTGAAACTTTTACAATGGGGCAATTGCAAAAACTATATGAAGCTGTTTATCAAAAGGAATTTGTGCGTACTAATTTTCAGAGAAAAATACTGAGCCTTGGCGTATTGGAAAGACTGGAAAAACAATATAATGGTAAAAGCCATAAAGCTCCTTATTTATACCGGTTTATAAAATGAACTGATGCATAAAGGTGCCCAAAGATTGAAAACACTAAATCAAAATATTTTCCTTTTACGCTTCCATCTTTGCTTTGGTAAAAGCTGAATAATTAATCCAACAGTACAAGGGTGCTCCCGAAGCTTCGGGAGCAACAGAAGCTTCATTCACCTTCTTCAGACCGGCTCATAAAAAATATTTATCTTGTAATCCACTAACGCTTTTTTTGCCATGGCATCAGAAAATATTTACCGTCTTATTTCTATTGATGAATATGCTGTAACACCAAAGTACATGCAGCTTTCTAACTCTATTGTAAAATCAATTGAAGAAAGAAAAATTGAGAAAGGATATTTATTGCCCTCTATTAATGACCTTAGTTTTGAGCTGGATATTTCGAGGGATACAGCAGAGAAAGCATACAGGCATTTAAAGAAGCTTGGTGTTATAGGTTCAGTACCAGGCAAAGGTTATTTTATTGCAAAGACAGATATAAAGCAACCCATAAAAATATTCCTGCTCTTTAATAAACTAAGCACACATAAAAAGATAATGTATGATGCATTTGTTGAAAGTATTGGTGATGATGCAGTAATTGATTTTTATATTTATAATAACGACTTTTCATTATTCAGAAAACTGTTGATGAATAAAAGGGACGACTATACCAACTTTGTAATCATCCCGCATTTTTTAGAAGGCGGCGAGAATGCACATGAAGTCATCAACACCATTCCAAAAGAAAAACTGTTACTGCTCGACCAGATGATACCCGGTGTTAACGGCAACTTTGCAGCAGTTTATGAAGATTTTGAAAAAGATATTTATGATGCGCTGGAGCAGGCTGTAGAAAAATTAAGCAGGTACCAAACCATTAAAATAATTTTTCCCGAATACACCTACCATCCCAAACAAATACTCGAAGGGTTCTACCGCTTTTGTAACCAGTATGCTTTTAATTACGAAGTGGTTCCCAATGTTAACAACACCGCAATTTCTGAAGGTGATGTGTTTATCAGCCTCATGGAAAACGACCTGGTACTGCTGATTGAAAAAATCATTGAAACAAAACTTGAAGTGGGCAAACAGATAGGTGTAATTTCTTATAATGAAACACCGCTAAAAAAAATCATCCTCAACGGCATTACCACTATTTCAACAGATTTTTATTTAATGGGCGAAAAAGCCGCACAGCTTATACGCGAAAAATCAACAGCACATGTTGCCGCACCTTTTTATTTAACATTGAGGGAATCTTTATGAGCCGGGCAATAGCACTTATCTGATCGTTCCTTGCGTCGCACTCTTGTACGGTTGGATTGGGAATGAGCTTTTAGCGAAGGGTCGATTGCGGAATGAATATGCGAAAGTTTTATTGCAAGCTTTCGCATATTTTTGAATTGGCGGAAAGATTCTCTACTGCAAATCAAAATATCATTTTAAATATAGTTTCCGTAATAAAAAAATAAAGATGGATAAATTTGAATACAAAATTCTCGATATCTCCATGACACATTTAAAAAAGGAAGGATTTCAAACTGAATTAATGGCTACATTAAATGGTCTTGGGGCGGAAGGTTGGGAACTTATCACAGCTGAAGGTCTAAGCGAAGCATCAATATTTTCGAGAGTAAGTCAAACAGTTGATATTTTGCTTTTGTTTAAAAGAAGAATATGAATTAAGTGGTATCGTAGAAATCTATATTTTGCCGATAAGATTCTCCCTGGACCATGTTTCAATCAAAACCCGATGCAGGAAAGGGATAGTTTTTGGTAGCCAGCTATGGTACTGCTATGAAGCTTTACTTGCCACGCTCGGTTCACAGTTCCGTCTTCATGGCGGCATTTACGCCAAGAGGTTAAACATGTATTGGCGACACTAACAATATAAAAAAGCGAATTGAAGTTTATTGTTTATGAAGCAGTTAGAGAATTATGAAATGAGAATAATGTCGCTTATATTTGTGTTGTAAGCAATTTTGGTCGACATCGTGTAAATATTTAAAACAAAATTGAAGTGAAACAAGTATTATTGTTTTGTTTAAGTAGCTTGACTTTTCTGGTTATTTACTCATGTAAGAAAGAATATAGCTGTGAAAACTGTAAACCACTGGGGTGGGAGTTTGTTGCTAATGGAAAAAAATACGAAGGGTCTATAATTTCTACAAGTTTGCGTTATGACAATAGTGGCTTTTCTTTTTATGGGCCTCAAAACGGGACCAAAGACACTTTATTAAATTTTGGAGTAGAGTTTAGTCCTGTGAGGTTAAATGCTGATCTTTCAAACATAGCCAGCGATACAGTTGGGTTTATATATACCCAAGGAAGTCCTAGCGGAGTTAAAACACCATTTGCATCAGGTACAAACTGCTGCTTCAATGACATTAAAGTAACTATAAATAACTTCGACTATCAATCTAAAATTATTGAAGGTTCGTTTTTGGGAAGAGCCTATGACATAAATGGTAATTTTGTAATAATAACTAACGGCAAATTTCGAACGAAACTTTAAATAATTTTTATATTAAGCATTAAAAAAACTGCTTACAGTCGAGTAAGCAAGGGGAATTTCGCCCCCCGCTCCTCACAGAACCGTACGTGAACCTCTCGATTCATACGGCTCTTCAAGATGCCTCGACCAATCAGTAAACTTACGCTTACCAAATTGTTTGGATAAACAGTTCAATCATTCCTTTCGGTTGTTTAATG
>JANXWM010000493.1 GCA_025351145.1 Chitinophagaceae bacterium | reverse complement strand
CTCAGCTCAAGTAAACTTTTTGTAGGGCTTTGCACAGCCAGCAGTAAAATAAAGTCGCTGTTTGCATCGGCCTTACTTACAACGGGTGGTGCATCAATATCCTGTGGAAGATTATTTTGTGCCTGGCCTACTTTATCACGCACATAGCTTGCCGCAGTCTCCAGGTCAACATCAAGATTAAATTCTACGGTAATATTGCTTGAACCTATCTGGCTCGATGAGGTGATGCTTTTTATACCCGGAATGCCATTCACCTGCTTTTCCAGTGGCTCGGTTATCTGGCTCTCAATTACATCTGCATTGGCACCTACATAAGTAGTGCGTACATTAATAATTGGTGGATCAATAGCGGGGTAGTCGCGTACTGCAAGAAAAGTATAACCCACCACACCAAAAAGCATGATGAGCAAATTCATTACTGTAGCCAGCACCGGACGTTTTAGCGATAATTCTGAAATATTCATTTTATACCAATCAATAAGTCAATGATGAATAGCAAATGTTACTTTAATTTTTTATGACCCAGGCTTAGGTATTATATGGCATCGTCCCTTGCGTCGCACTCTTGTACTTTCAGAACATTTATGAGCCTGCGAAACCACATCACCGGAAATGAAAAAACTACTGCGTTCTCTTCCGTTGAATAATATCAATCTAATGTTCCGCCTCTTTTAAACTTTTTATGCTCCGTAACTGAACAGGTTTATCAGGCCGTGCAAACAATACGCCCGATATAACAACTGTATCGCCTGCTGCAACCCCTTTTGTTATTTCAACCGAGCCGGCATCACGCACGCCTGTTTCAATGTCAGCAAAAAAAGCTTTGCCATTTTTTATAAGTACAACTTTGTTTTTTTTCGCATCAGGTATAATGGCGTTCGCCGGTACCATTATGCTGTTTTTATTAGCAGCTCCGGTCACATATACCTTTACAAAACTACCAGGGCTTGCCTTGCCATTTTCCAGCATCGCCCTTACTGTTATATTTCTTGTGTCAGAATTAACCTGCGGTTCAGTTGCTATTACAATTGCCTTATAACGTGTTTTTGATGCTGCTGTTTCTACCTCAACAAGAGTACCTTTTTTAATTTGGTTTTCGTATGCTTCAGGAAGTGTAAAGTCTATTTTTAATTTGTTTACCTGCTGCATGCCTGCCAATACAGTTGCGGATGTTACATAAGCACCAGGACTTACCATTCGTAAACCCATTACACCGCTGAATGGTGCTTTTACAACCGTTTTATCAATGAGAGCCTGTGTATAACTAATATCTGCTTTTAGTCCATTTACTTCATTAAAGGCTGCATCATAATCTGCCTGGTTTACGCCGCTGATATCAAGGAGCTTGTGTAAACGTTCTTCTGTAAGTTGTGCCAGTATTAACTGCACTTTTGTCTTATTCAACTGCGCCTGAAGATCAGCATCGTTTATGCGTGCAAGCACGGTTCCCTGCTGTACAAAATTTCCTTCAGGGATATTAAGAAAAATAAGCCTGCCGCTTACTTCCGGGTGCAGTTCAACATATTCGTTGGCTACCACTGTGCCGTTGGCTTCAATGATATTTGAAACGCTTGAAGTTTGTGCTATAATTGCATCTACAACAGGAGGGGGGCTTACTGCCGGTTGTTGTTGTTGCTCAGGTTTGCTATTACACGCTGCAAGTAAAATAAGAAGACCAATGAAAAATTGAGGAGGTGCTGAATTTTTATAAAGAGACATTCTTCCGTGCATTTAAAAATTTATATTAAAGTAAAAAAATTGATCCTGATACGCAGAACCATGTGAACTGGTTAATCAAGGGTAAAACCTACCTGGGTTTTGAAAATTAAAATTAGTGAATTATGTGCTGCTTTTACCAGACTAAGTTTACCTGTTATTTTGAGTAATTAATAAAGCTACTTGGAAAACCTGTTTTATTTTAGTGAATGCGATAAACACCTAAAGAAAAGCTATGAACCAGGAAAATAATGCTTCGATAACCGGATTTTGCAGTTAAGTGTACAGGCTGTTGAAAGCTCAATATTTGCTGGAACGTACAAGAGTGCAACGCAAGAGGCGATGCCATGAAAATCCTGTGCATGGCCTCAATTTTTTTATAAACTATGGCAAGAGTATTTCTTTAAACTGAGCTGTATCACCATTAAAAACATTGAAGTCTACATGGGCTGTAATGCCGTTTACTTTGCCATTGCTGCTGTGTTGCCAGAAAAGCCAGTCCCTTGTAACCCGGGGCCGATCGCTTTCGAAATAATGTGCTACCCAAAGCGGGTAAGCGTTAAAAGCATCACCAAGATACCGGGAATAAAAATCTGCATTAGAATAAATGATTGGCTTTACATGATATGTTTTTTCTACTATTTGCAGCCATTCTGTAATGCGCTGCCGCATTAGCTGCGGGGCCACACCGTAGAGCTGTTCTATATCGAGCACTGGTGGCAGATCGCCGCGTTCCAGGTTTATATTTTTAATGAAATTATTTGCCTGCGCTTTGCCATCTTTTGTTGCAATAAAAAAATGATAGGCGCCACGTGGTATGCCTGCCTGCTTTGCCAATTGCCAGTTGCGTTTAAACTGCTTATCGGTATTTGATAAACCTTCTGTTGCTTTGATAAATGCGAAGCTGATCTTTACATCCTGCTCCTGCATTTTTTTTACTGCTGGCCAGTAAATAAAATCCTGGTAAAAACTTACATCAATACCATGTACCTGGTAGCCAAGCGGCAATTGAATACCGTAACCCGGGTACATGGCAAACTTTGCTTTCTCCTCTTGCTGCTGTTGCCACCAGTACATACCGGCAATATAAAAGCATAACAGAAAAAAGATGATCACTGGAATTAACCACCATTTGGATTTCTTTTTTTTCTTACGCTTCATAGTTGAGTAACACAATAATAAAACAAAAATGATTGCCCTGTGATGGGGCAATCATTAATATATGTTATAAAACAAGTTTACTTTTTAATTACATGATATGATGCAACGCTTGTGCCTGCAGTTATACGAAGCAGGTAAGTGCCTGCTGATATATTGCCGGGTACGGTGAGTACACAGTTCTGGTTTTTGGTGTAACTATTAATGGTTCTGTTTGTTATAATATTGCCCTCACTGTTAAACAACTGGAGCAATACTTTTTTACCTTCTGTTTCGTTTATTGAAATATTAATTTTATTTGTAAATGGATTGGGCGAAACAACAGCAGAAAGGGCCTGGGGTATATTTGCCAATACTAGCTTTACCGATTTATTATTCTTGCTTATGAGGTATTGATTAGGATCAATAAAAACAGTGTCTGCTTTAAAACCAATATCCTGCAATACTACCTGGTTATTTACTGTATGTTGAACTACGATTGTTTTTTTCTGTGTTGCATTTGCAAATATTAATTGCAGCGGTACCTGGAAAAAATTTACAGAGGAATGAGATGTAACCTGGCTTAAAGTTATGGTTGCTTTATTGGCAGCATCCTGGCTCCATTTTACAGTGAATGAAGGGTAACCCTGGCCCGCATACCATTGTGTGAAAAAGTAATTAAGGTCTAAGCCGCTTACAGCTTCCAGGTTGCGTTGCAAATCTGCGGTGCGTGCAAAATTGTATTTCAGCAAAGGGTCATTCAGGTAATTGCGCAGACCTTTGAAGAAAAGTCTGTCACCCATGGTAAAACGCAGCATCCGTAATAGATAAGCGCCTTTATCGTAGCTCAGCCTTCCATCGAATATTCTTCCAACACTTGTTGTATCATCAACTTTAACGGACCCTCCGGTTTGCGAAACAATGTAATCAAGATCGCTTTTTACGTTGATTTTGTATTGGGGAACATTGAAATTTTCTGTGTACAAAAAGTCGGCGCAGTAAGTTGCAAAGCCTTCGTTTAGCCATATATCAACCCAACTGCCGCAGGTTACTTTATCGCCAAACCACTGGTGCGCCAGCTCATGAGTTACAAGACCTTCGCCGGGGTTTATAACAAAAGAATTGGTCTGGTGTTCCATACCGCCGCCCCATCCAAACTCTGTTTGCCCGTAACGTTCTTTTACAAATGGATACATCGTAAACTTTTGACTGTACAACTGTAAGCCATTTAGCACCGGGGTTATGTTATCATGAAAGAGGGCCGAATCTTCCGGGTAAACATTCGATATCACCGGCATATTTTTATTGCCCAGCTGAACATGATCTGTTGAAAGGCTAAAATCAGTAACTGATAAAGCTACCAGGTAACTTGCCACCGGGTAACGGTGCTTAAAATATGAAGTAGTATTACTGCTGTTTTGTGTTGTGCTTAGCAATAAGCCATTCGATGAAGCGCGGTATTGAGAAGGGTGGGTAATATAAATATCCATACTGTCTGCCTTATCATCCAGACCATTGCGGCAGGGCCACCAGTCCCTTGCTCCGTAAGGTTCACTCAATGTCCATATTACTGGTGTTCCGTTGTGATGTGTTGATTGTACAAAAGAACCAAAGCCCCCGCCTTGTGGTGCGCCCTGATAGTAAATAGTAAGCGAATCCTCCTGGCCATTAGTATAGGTTGAAGGCAATTGAATAGTAAGCGTTTCATTTGCTGCCTGCGAAAAACTTAGCTTGCTGTTGCGCATATAAATGCTGTCAACTTTTAGCACGTGTGACAGGTCAAATACCAAAGAACTGGTTGAACCGGTTACAATAAAATGAGGTGTAACTTTGCCAGTAATATAATTTTTAGATGGATCAATCGTCCACTCGCATTTGTAAAAATGTACAGTATAATTACCCGAAGCAAGTGTAAGCAAGCCGGATCTGTTTCTTTTTTCACTGGCTTGTTTTTCAAAAGCTGCAATATCTTTTACCTGTTTGCAAACAGGTTCCTGAGCACTCATTTTTAGTGACAGTAAAACAAGTACAAAACATAGAATTTTACTTTTCATGATTATTTTTTTTTGTAAGAATGTGGGTAATTTATGGGCTGCCGCAAATAATGGTTAGCTGAGTTATTTACGTTTCCCGGTTTTTTTATAAAAATTTTTTTGATCCCTGCAACATTGCTACTATGAAGCTTTTCTTGCGTCGCACTCTTGTACAGTTGAATTTCTGTTCAGCAAAAAAGCCTGTAGTTCCTGTTGTTATTGCATTTTAAAAGATTAATTGCAGTTGGTAAAACATTTTAAGAATAAATAATCAAAGGCAATCAATCTTAATAAAGCGCTGCAATATAAGGAACACAAGTTAAAAGATACTTTGTTGTTGATTGCAGCTATGGGATTATTTTTACATTTCTTATGCCTTATTTTAACTGGAATGATAGTATTAATTTGTTAACCAAGCTTACACCAAAGCGCATGCTCAATGCTGCCAAAGTAATGGCCAGTTACCAGCTTAGCAAATTAACAGGTAAGCCCAAACAATGGGGTTATCCTATTTCTATTTCATTTGAACCTACAACATCCTGCAACCTGCGCTGCCCGGAATGCCCAAGCGGTTTAAGGGAATTTTCCCGCCCCACCGGTATGCTGAAGAAAGATTTTTTTAGAGAAACCATTGATGATATTTACAAAGAACTGCTATACCTTATTTTCTATTTTCAGGGTGAGCCTTACCTGAATCCTGATTTTTTGGAGATGGTAAAATATGCCCACGATAAAGGCATTTATACCGCCACATCTACCAATGCACATTACCTTACTGATGAAAAAGCTAAGCAAACGATAGAGAGCGGATTAGACAGGCTCATCATTTCAATAGATGGCACAACACAGGATGTTTACCAGCAATACCGTGTTGGCGGCAAGTTGGATAAAGTGCTGGAAGGTGCAAGAAATATTGTGAAATGGAAAAAGGAACTGAACAGTAAAACCCCTTTCGTGTTCTTCCAGTTTTTGGTGGTAAAGCCAAATGAGCACCAGATAGACGAGATAAAGCTGCTTGCAAAAGAAATTGGTGTTGACCAGGTGCGTTTTAAAACAGCACAGGTTTACGATTATGAAAATGACCCAAACCATTTAATTCCTTCTTTGGAAAAATACAGCCGTTATAAGAAAGATAAAGAAGGGAAAATGAAAATTAAAAGCGGCCTTAATAACCATTGCTGGAAACTGTGGCACGCCAATGTAATTACCTGGGATGGACTGGTGGTTCCCTGCTGTTTTGATAAAGATGCCACACATCAACTGGGCAATTTAAAAATGCAGTCGTTTAAAGAAACATGGAACAACGATAACTATAAACAGTTCCGCAGCGAATTAATGACGAGCCGCAAGAACATTGATATTTGCGCCAACTGCAGTGAAGGTTTAAAAGTTTGGGAAGATTAAAAACCCTCTGTAGCCCCCAACCCCTAAAAGGGAGTAATACAAATGCCTTAATAATTTAAAACTTGTGGAATGTATTTGTATTTTCTTGTTGAATAAAGTTATTCAGTACAAGCGTGCGACGCAACGATGTTTAAAAGAATTACCGCTGCACGGTTCAAAAAAAATCACGAGCATTTATCGCATAGCCCGCTTACAACTACATCTGTACGTTTAGTAACAAAGTTACCGGGTACCTCTACATTTGGTATGGTAATATGTTCCAGGCAGTAAGTGGTGCCGCAGTTATCGCAGATAAAATGCACATGGTTATCGTGATGGCGGCCCTGGCTGCAATTGTCTTTGCAAAGCGCGTACAGCACAGAGTTATCGGTTGTTGGTATGGTATGCACAATACCCTTTTCTACAAAAGTTTGCAGGGTGCGGTAAATGGTTACACGGTCAAACTGTTCGCTTGTTTTCTTTTCTATATCCGCATGCGCAAGGGCGCTGTTGCTAAGCCGGAATAATTCAAGTATTTTTTGCCTGCTGTCTGTAACGCTTAGCTGGTTACGTTTTAATATTTCTGCTACTTCATTTTTCATTTCACTTTAAATTATTGCTGAAAATTTGCAGAGGTACTGGTAGGGGCTGCTTTTTCCTTCAGCAAGGTTTTAATGTCGGCTGTAAGCTTGTTGAGGTCATCCTGTTTAAGGGCATCATAAACCCCACCACGCACATTTCCATTCTTATCAACAAGGGCAAGGAACTGTGTATGCAAAAACTGGTCGTTAATATTTTGAACACTGTTCCTTGGGTCATCCAGCAGGTAACTTATTCTTGCCTGGTTATAAAGGCTGTCTTTTCTGCCGGTTAAAAACACCCATTTGTGTTCATCTATTTTTAGTGAATCTGCGTAGCGTTTTAGCACAGATGCAGAATCTCTTTCGGGGTCACAGGTATGAGAGACCATCATAAAACCGGGTTCATCTTTAAACTCGTTGTAGATGCTGTGCATATTGCCGTTCATTCTTGGGCAAATGCCTTTGCAGGTGGTAAAAAAGTAATTTACAAGGCAAACTTTACCCTGCATATCCTGCTCTGTAAAATGAGCACCATCCTGGTTAATAAATGTAAAAGGTTTTACAAAACTGATAGAAGGCGATTTGGATTGCCAGTTATCTGTTCCCCAAAAAACAACTACCAGGAAAACCGCTATAAGAACCACAAAAAATATGGTGTAACCTATTATTTTCTTTTTCATGTTTTTAAAATACGCTTGTTATTATACTATTAAACAAATAAAACAGGGCAAAGTTACATTACTTACCTGCTATGCATCAAAAGCAAAAAATGAATAACTTTTATTTTGCAACAGAGTTGCAATACATTAGTTTTGCAACTTCGTTATGACAAGAATAAAAGTGAACTGGGATGCATTTGGAATTGCCGCATCTTTAGCCTGTGCCATTCATTGTGCATTGTTGCCACTTGTGCTTACTTCACTGCCGCTGTTTGGAATAAATATTATCGACAATATATCATTTGAAATATTCATGATCGTGCTGGCTTTTTCAGTAGGGGCTTATTCATTGTACCATGGCTGGAAAAAGCACCATCACAGCTTTGTGCCACTCCTTATTTTTTCTGCCGGTATGGTTTTGCTGGTATGCAAACAAATATGGCATAACTACCAATACTGGTTTCTTTTACCCGCCGTACTGCTGATTGTAGGTGCCCATTTTATCAATTACCGCTTTTGCCGGGTACATAACCATGCCCATAAAGAAGATTGTAACCATTGATTTTTTTGGGCCGGGCATAGGGAATTCTTATGAGCGTTCCTTGCGTCGCACTCTTGTACTTTTTAAATTCTATTGAGCTTTTACCGATGCGTAGATGATATAACACGGATGACACAGATTGTAGGGATAAACACAGATTTTCAAATCCCAAAAATCCGTTTCATCTGTTGCATCCGTGTTCAATTGTATTGGCTG
>JANXWM010000417.1 GCA_025351145.1 Chitinophagaceae bacterium | reverse complement strand
TGAAAGTACCGAAGAGGTATCTGTATAATCTTTAAATTGGATCACGGTATCTTTTTTATCAAGGCCGTCCCCGCCGCCCATACTATTCCCTGCAAGGGCCTGCATCTGCTGCATCATACCGCTTATGTCCATACTCATATTGTATGTGCCGCTGTCATCTTTATTGATCACTGTTTTTTCTTCAGCCTCAAAACAGGATACAAACCCCACGCTTACGGTCATCGCAAAAACGAAATATATTTTTTTCATGTTTAATTTTTAAAAGTCGATTTTTATTTTATGCTTAAATTTTACCAGTCTTTATCGGGCTGATTGCTATTGTTTTTTTTCTGCAGCATTTTCTGCAGTTGTTTTTCCTTATCCCTCAGCTCATTAAATTTCTGCTCCATCATTTCTTTATCGGGCTGCTTATTTTTATTCTTATCCTGCTTTGATTTATTCTGATTTTGCTGCGTGTTACTTTGCTGTTGCTGCTTTAATTCGTTGATTGCTTTTTGCAGATTTTCCCTTGTATCATTATCAGCAGGATCAATCATCAGCGACTGCTTAAATGTTTCTATCGCTTCTTTTAATTTTTGCTGATAAACCTGCGCCACACCTTTATTATAAAGCGCCTTTGCTTTCAGCGCCGGATCATTTGATAAAGCTATTTCATCGTAATATTTTTCAGCACCGGCAAAGTTATTTTGCCTGTGCAGCGCATTACCAAGATTAAACTTTGCCGGGTTATTGGCAGGCTCTTTACCAAGCGCTTTTTTATACAGTGCTTCCGCGTTATTATAATCCGCTTTCCTGTATGCATCATTGCCTTCTTTCACAAAGCTGTTTGCTTCCTGTGCCTTAAGCAGGGAAACAAAAAAGAGAAACAGTATCGTACCTAATAATTTCATTTTATATTTTCTGACTAATTTTTTTGAACCAGGCTAAATAACTGCTATGAAGCTTTTGTTGCGTCGCACTCTTGTACTTCCGGTAATGCCGTTCAGCAGTGCGAAGTATCCTAAAACCTGTCAGGTTTATTATACAACCAGTTTCTTTCTTCTTTTTATACTGATTGTTTCTGTAATAAAAACTTCACAGATCAACAGCATTACTGCTAAAGCGATAAAGAATGGAGCAAAAGAAAAATATTCCCGTTCGCCTGTTTTTCCTTCAATTAATTTTTTCTCCATGCCGTTTAATACAGCGGTTACATCTCCGGCTGTTACCAACGCATTTTCCATGCGAAAATAATTTCCGCCTGTTTTCAATGCTATATTTTTTAATTCCTCTTCATTCAGTTTGCTGATTACCGTTTTGCCATTTGCATCGGTTTTATAGGTACCTGTTGCCGGTTCCATAATAGGCGACCCGTCTAATGTTCCAATGCCAATGGTGTAAACTATCACGCCATTATCGGCCAAATCCTGAATGGCTTTTTCTACGTTTGGATCATGATCTTCCCCATCAGTAATCAGTACAACCGCTTTGTGTTTTTTTTCTTTGGTATCGAGTGAATTACTGCAAAGCTCCAGGGCATCGCTTACAACTGTTCCCTGCACAGGCACCGCATCTGGTGAAGCATTGGATACAAACATTTTTGCCTGCATTAAATCAGGCGTTAAAGGCATTTGAAGGTAGGCCTGCCCGGCAAATACCACCAGGCCAACCCGGTTATTTTCCAGGTTATCAACCAATAAATTTACCAGTTGTTTTGCCCGTTCAAGGCGTGTTGGTTTTATATCGCTGCTCAGCATGCTTTTACTCACATCCAGTGCCACCATTACATCAATACCTGCTGTTTTTTGCTGGTCGCCGGTTACAGGCCTGCGAAGATTTGCTGCCCCAAAAATGCAGCTTGCCAATGCAATTAAAACCACAATAAATTTTATGCGGTATTTGCGTGCAGAATAATTGCCTGATAACCTGTTAATTAAATCCTCATCGCCTAATGCTTTTTTTGTTTTTGCCTTCCAGCGCAGCACAAATACGAAAAGCAATATAAGCGGCAGCAACAGCAGCAGCCCCGTAAGAAATTC
>JANXWM010000414.1 GCA_025351145.1 Chitinophagaceae bacterium | reverse complement strand
CTCGTCTTTTTCAAATGCATAATTGGCTTCTCTTAAAGCCTGCTGCATAAAGTATTCGTCATTATATTCAAACATGCTACTAAGATAAATATTATAAGTTTGAGATACGGTACTGCTGTTTTTAAAACGGCAACAAACTATTCTGAGATATAAATAAAAAGTTGTGAAAAATATTTAATACCAGGTGTTCTGATTATTGTTTCTAAAGTCAAATAAGCCAGCATTAAAGCAATTTTAAGGTAGTAACACAATATTTTAATCTAGCTTTTTTTGGTATAAGTAGCTAAGAATAAGTTGGTTAAAGATAGTGCCACAGGCAGTATGAGATGCTAAGGGCAAATTAACCCCGTTTTATGAATCCTTTATGTACCGGCCTTTATCTTTGGCACTCACAATAATTGAAGAAGCAGCCCGTTATTTTGGTTCGTGCGTATGCTCACTCATTAATTTCAAAATTGTATCCAATGAAAAAAATCTTATTTATATCCTTTGTTTGCTTCAACACTTTAACCTCTATGGCTCCCGACATGGCAGGCGATGGAGATGGTAAAAAATTCCCATCCCTTCTGCCTTCGTCTTCAGATGGAGCCCCGGTGCTTACCAAATGGATAGATTCTGTTTACGCAACAATGAACCTTGATTCTTTTGGTTTGAAAAAGAACGTGTTTTTTTCTGCATGCAAAGGATACGGGTATTTGATAAGTAAAAACAAACTGCAGAAGACTTCGCTGCTGACCATTTGCGATTACAGCCAGCCAAGCACTGCCAAACGTTTATATGTAATTAATCTGGAAGAGGGCAAAATGTTATTTAATACTTATGTTTCTCACGGTAAAAATTCGGGCAGCGATTATGCTACCAGTTTTTCTAACAGGCCGGAAACGCATAAAAGTTCTTTAGGCTTTATGGTTACCGGCGAAACATATAATGGAAAAAAAGGTTATAGCATGCATTTTGACGGCATGGAACCTGGCATTAACGACAAAGTGCGTTCAAGGGATATTGTTATGCATGGCAGCAATTATGTAAATGACAAAAGAGCTGACGAAGGTGAATCAATGGGCAGGAGTTTTGGTTGCCCGGCTATATCTTATTCTATACACAAAAAAATTATTGATTGTATAAAAGATGGCAGCTGTTTCTTTATTTATGCCGACGATAAATGGTATGGTTCCACTTCGCATATTTTAAATGCCCGTTTCGACTGGCCATTAGCTTTGCCGCAGGCAGCAGCTTCAAATGCTGTTTTTCCAGGCCAAAATAATATAGTAGTTCAGTAATTTTTCCAGGCTGTTATCAGCTCAATAAAGTGTTGCAGTAAAAGAGTGCGACGCAAGGATGCTTAATAGTATTTCTTTGCCGGGTCAATAATATTTTGAGTTGTTCTGAAATATTTTTATTGTGAGCAACATCATTTATCTGATTTAACTTCATTGATCTGGTCTACCTGAAGGTAGCTTATTTTTTTGCTGCCCTGCACCTCTACCTGCTTGCCAATAAACTGATCGAAATATCCATCGTAAAAAGGATTGCTGGTTTTAAGGCGTAAAGGAAAATTCCCATCAGGGGTTTTAAGCACGTGTGTTACCCGTTCACTTTTGCTGCCTTCCATTATCTTTTCTTTGACAACAGTTCCTTTAAAATTAGTGTTTGCTTTTTCTAACATATTCTCTTACCTCCGTTATTTTGCCATCGATTTCTTTCAATACTAAAACTGTTCCTGCACTTAATGCCTTATGGGTCTTTTTATCGTCAATTTTTGGAAATACGTGAAATCTTACATCTTTTGCAGATAAGCCGATGCTTTTGGTTCCGGCAGGTCCGGCTTTGGGCTTAAAGCCATCGGTTGAGCCATCGCCAAATTTATAATTGTACTTTGAAAGTGCGGCATTAATCTGCTTTTTTACTGCGGGTGTTTCTGTTACATTTACTTTTTGAGGGGCATGTGTTACCTGGCCTATCATAACACCTTTTGCAACAAGTTGCACACGTCTTTCTTTACGCGAAGAAACTTCCTTTTTTACTTCATCACTAATGCTTTTTGTATTTGCATTGGCTTTGATCAATTCCTCGTCTATTACCGGGTTTACAGAGGGATCTGCAAGGAGCATAAACTGGCAAAGTGTTTTTAATTCAAAGCGGTCGAGGTACCTGCCGCATTGGCTGATATACTTTTGCTGTGCTTCAAGAAAAGACCTGCCGGCAGATGCTCCCCGTTGTACACCTTTTACAAAATACTGGGTTATTAAATCTGCTAAACCCTGCCCATCAGCCGGGCCATATGCTGAGGTGCTGCTGCCCAAAAAGGCATAAGCTCCTTCACCAAGATATGTGTTGCCCATGCCCATGTGTTGCTCATCGGTATCGGCTGGGTTAAGTAATTGTGCGCCAAAGCAACACTCTGATGCGACAACTGTTCCATCGCTTACATTTTCTTTAAGGTCGTGAGCAAAAAAACATTCGGGTGTATCATCACCTTCTTTTAATTGCCCAAAAAAGGCTGGATAATCTTCACCTCCATGGCAGTTGAAGAAATGTACTTTTGGCTTAAGCATTATTTTAGTATAAGGCGATCCTTTTGGGGGGCATAACAGTAACTTAGTATCGTTGCCAAAAATATTTTTAAGGCTTTGCCTTGTGCTTCCCTGCCACCAGTTAACACTCAATGCAAAGTAGTCGTTATATTCATCGGCTTTTCTTGTAATTGCTTTGGTTGCAATACCAATTAATTTTAAAAAATAGGTTACATCATTTACCGCAGTTATATCAGGTAAGCGGCCGGCTACACGAACCGGTGAGAGGAATGACCTTGGGTTATTACTATATGCTTCATTTGAACAATAAGGCAAATCACTTGGCACATTTTCGTCATCTGCAAATGCCTTGAAACGCTGATGGGGAATAATTTCTATGCCGCCAAGAATCATTATATAGTCGGGGGTAAAAAAGCGGTAAAGATCATCAACTGCATTTTTATTTTCCTGCTCATCCATAGCAGATTTTACAACCCTGCTTTTGAATTTTTTCATTTCT
>JANXWM010000342.1 GCA_025351145.1 Chitinophagaceae bacterium | reverse complement strand
CGAACACATCAAAAATTGAATCAACAATACTCCAGTTATAAACAGGATTACCATTTACATCTTCTGTATAAGCATTGGTAGAACTCCACTTCAGCGCAGCTTTTCCATCGCCTGTTGTAAGTAAATTATGTACACGTACATAAACAGGGTTGGCGCTTAATGCAGCCAGTTCAGTAAGCAATTTTTTACCATCTTTCATGGTAGTGAAATTCGCTTCATCATAGCCGAAGTAGCTCCATAGCGGATTAAAAGAACCTGTAGTTTTCTTTGCATCAATCGTAATTGAAACTGCGCCTGGTTGAGCAGAAATAATTTCGACTTTTATGATGAACATAAAGCACACAAAAAAATATGCGAGGATCTTTTTTTTCATTTTTTCTATTTGTTCAGCACAACTTTATACACTGTTTCGCTATGATATTTTTCACCTGGCTTTAATATCGTTGATGGAAAATTTGGTTTGTTTGGCGAATCAGGAAAATGCTGAGTTTCCATACACAAAGCTGTATGCTGATTGATCGCTTTGCCATCGCGGTTGATGAACTTTCCATCCAAAAAATTTCCTGTATAAAATTGCAGGCCTGGCTCTGTTGTAAACACTTCTACCGAGCGGCCGCTGAGTGTATCGGAAAGCACTGCAACTTTTTGCAATGAGTTATCTTTTTTGTTGAGCACCCAGTTATGATCGTAGCCACCTTTTACGGAATCAATTTCTTTACCGATTGTTTTTGCAGTTGTAAAATCAAATGGAGTTCCTTTTACGAATTTTATTTCTCCCGTTGGAATGAGTGAAGTATCAACAGGGGTGTAGTTGTCAGCATCTATCATTAATGTGTGATTGAGTATCGTGTTACTCACATCTCCGGTTAAATTAAAATAGCTATGGTTTGTTAAGTTTACCGGTGTTGCTTTATCTGTTTCTGCGCTGTATTCAATTTTTAATTCGTCATCATTCGTTAAAATATAATGCACCATTACTTTCAGGTTGCCAGGATAGCCCTCTTCTCCATCTACACTTGTATAGCTTAGCATTAGCATTGGTATGGTATCGTCCATAACGGTTGGGATCCATACTACTTTATCAAATCCCTTTAAACCGCCGTGCAGTGCGTTCTTTCCATTATTAGCAGCAAGCTGGTAAGTGGTTCCATCCAGCGTAAATTTTGCATCGCCAATGCGATTACCGTAGCGACCGATCAATGCGCCAAAATAAGGTGGTTTTGCAAGATAGCCGCTCAGGCTGTCGAAACCGATAATGATGCTTGACCTGTTTCCATTTTTATCAGCAGTTACAAATGAGGAAACAATGCCGCCATAATTGGTAATTTTTACTTCTGTTCCCTTGCTGTTGGTAAGTGTGTAGAGATAAACTTTGCTGCCGTCAAATTCGCCCCAGTCTGATTGTGTGATGCTGGCTTTTATTATTGTTGTTTCTTTATTTTCAGATGGATTGTTGCAGGAAGCTGCAAGCGCAAGTGTACCCGTGCAAAGTAAAACGTTCATTAATTTCATATTGGCTTTTTTAGCTTTTTAAATGTATAACAATTTTGTTCAGACTTTTTATTGCGAATGTTACTGGTTCAAATTTCATCTTCGCTTTGTTCAATCATAATCCAACAGTACAAGAGTGCGACGCAACGAATGCTTCATGCATGTCCTGCAGCCGGGCTCAAAATATTTCTACAATAATTTTACACGCAACACTGTAAAAGAATAAGGTGCCGACACAAGATCAATTTTCTTTCCTTTAATATTTATTGTTGATTGTTTTGGCGCAATGTTTTCAGGATTGGTGAAACTGTTTACGCTATACAGATCATCACTGCTCAATACCGTAAGTGAACCCTGCGCTGCAAGTTTTTTTACACCTTCAAGCGTTACAGAATTTGTTTGTTCTTTACCCGATGCATTCACCATTTTAATGATGAGTTCATTTGTTTTTGCATCGATACACGCAGCCGCATATAAACTATCCTGGCCTGCAACAACATCGTTGTTCAATGTTATAGGCACAACCTTTGTGCCCTTGTTTAACGAATACATTTGCTGCACATAATAATCGGGTGTGCCATACGATTGCAGGTTGTTTACCCATATTAAATCGGGTGTCCATTGCCAGCCATCTATATGCGCAAAGAGTGGTGCATAAGAAGCCATAGAAACCACGTCAGCATTGCGTTCCAGGCCTGTCATGAATGCAGCTTCTGATAACGCAGTGATCCAGCAATTTTTATTATCAACACTTACTGTATGATCGCTTTGTGCAGCATATTCACCGGCAAAAACTTTTGAGCCATTGCGCGGATAATTATCATAACGTTTTGCATTCGCAAAGAACCATTCTGGCTTCTGATAATAATGCTCGTCAATAATATCTGCATGCATGCTCCGCAATGTATCGTTGAGGTAATCAAACATTGAACCGTTGGGCGCAATGCCTGAACTGTTTACCAATTTAAAGTCAGGATATTTTGCTTTAATGGCTTTGGTAAAAATCTTCAACCGCTCTACATATTGAGGGCCCCAGTTCTCGTTGCCCACACCCATCATTTTTAAATTGAAAGAAGTAGCATGCCCCAAATCCGCACGAACCTTTCCCCATTTTGTCGAAACATCTCCATTGGCAAATTCTATAAGATCTAACGCATCCTGCACATAAGGATCGATATCATTTATAGGAGCAACTTCTGCTGAATTAAACTGGCAAGCCATACCACAATTTAAAATAGGCAAAGGCTCTGCACCAATGTCTTCTGCGAGTTGAAAATATTCGAAGAAGCCGAGACCAAATGTTTGAAAATAATCTGGAGCCGGGCGATGTGCAAATTCAAAATTCCAGCGGTTAATAATGAGTTGTCTATCTTCAATTGGCCCAATTGTTTTCTTCCATTGATAACGTTGTGAAAGATCAAAGCCTTCTACAATACAACCACCGGGAAAGCGGATAAAACCGGGCTTCATATCGGCAAGTTTTTGAATCATATCAGCACGCATACCACCGGGGCGGTTCTTCCATGTATCGGTTGGAAAAAGGGAGATCATGTCCAGGTCAATTACTCCATTAC
>JANXWM010000202.1 GCA_025351145.1 Chitinophagaceae bacterium | reverse complement strand
AACAAATTGATCTTTTCATGTTATTTTATTTTGTGGGGGAGTTGCTGGTTTTAAAAATATTAAAACCTGTATTGTTTGCTTTGATTGATGCACTTGTATAAACCTGCTGGCCAATAAGCCCGAACTGGAATGTATGGTAGTCTGTATTGCGTGCAATATTTGCCGGCACTTCTATTACATCGCCTAGTTCGTTTATATGAATCACTTTTAATTTTCTCTTTGCAGGCAACATTGCGAGTGTTGTTATTGTACTTGTATCTGCAAGTGGCTGAGGCAAAATAATTGGCGGGGGTACAATGTTTTGTTGATCGTTAAAACCTGTTGACACGGTTGCTTCTTCTTGTACAATATCAATTGCTGCATCCTTTTTTTCACTCATTTGTTCAGGAGTTTTCAGCAGATTCTTCTTCTGCATTTCAACAGGAGTTGCATCAACAACTTCATTCTTTCTTTGTGGGGCAGCTTCAGGTGCAGTTGATTTCTTTGGCTGTGTTTGCTCTGTATTATTTTTTGCTAAACCTGGCTGTTTTTTAGTAGCCGTCATCATAGGTATTATTATTGCCAGCAATAAACATGCTGCGGCTGCCCAATACCATACAGCCCTTATGCGGCGTGGCTTTTCGCTTAAACGTGCATGCAGTTTTTCCCATGCGGCATTAGTATCCGTTAAGGTTTCACCGGATAAACTTTCTGCATCTTCCAGCTTATTTTTCCAATGGAAATCATTGGGATTTTCGTCTCTCATACCCGGTTCCATTTTGTAAAATATTTTTTTGTAATAATGATTTCGCTTTGCTTAGCTGCGATTTTGAAGTGCCTTCTGCAATACCCATTAACCCGGCAATTTCTTTATGCTCCATCCCTTCAATTACATACAGGTTAAACACGGTGCGGTAGCCAACCGGCAACTGGATAATCAAGTCAAAAATTTCTTTGGCCGATAAATTATTCAGCGCTGCTTCTTCCAGTGCAATATCTTCTGCGGCCGATTCTGTAACTATCGTAAACACATTTTTTTTGCGCAGAAGCATCAGGCATTCGTTCACCATAATTTTTTTAACCCAGCCATACAATGCCGCATCGCCGTGGTAGTTGAACGCATTAATATTTTTAAAGAACTTATAAAAGCCATCCAGCAAAACCTCTTCTGCATCTTCGCGGCTTTTTACATAGCGGCGGCAAACCAGCATCATTTTATCGCTCAGCAAATCGAACAGGCATTTCTGCGCCGCTGCGCTTCCGTGCCTTGCTTCTTTAATCAGTAGAGCTGCATCCATAAAAATTTTATCAGTCTGTAAGTTGGTTTATACAATTACAAATGCAGTATACAAACAAAGGGTTGCCCGGACAATTAAAAAAATAATTATGAACCCGGCTAAGGGATTTCTATGAAGCTTTCGTTGCGTCGCACTCTTATACTTTCAGATTATTTATTCAGCTTTTACCTAAGCGGAGATTAAAGCGAATGCTTTTGGTCAGACGACCAAAAGTGGGAGAGAAATGGCCGTATTTTTATATCCTTTCGGTTGATTTTTAGTCAACCTTTTTCATGACGAGACGGAAGATAAAGATTACAACGTCAAGCCTTGCTTGCACAAAACCCCCTGTGTTGGCAGCTCACCTTTCTTTCGCTTCGAACAATTTCTTTCTATTGTTCCGTTTACTTTTAGTTTGATGATTTCAATGTTATCAAGTCCGACATTGTCCACCACTTTAACTGCAATATTATGAAGTCCTGCTTTAAACTTACGTTGTTGTTTTCCTGTTTTGTCAATTAGAACTTGTGGTTTAAAGCCTTTGTCTGATTGATATGCAAAATCCCAAGCATAAAATTCTATTGGTGCTGCACTAACTGCTGTTGCTGTAAATTCAATTTCTCGAAGCTGTTTTTTGTCTTTGCCCAAGTCGTTAATTGCAATAGTCAAAGTTGGTTTTTTAGCAATAGGAATAATGCTTTCAACTATCACCAAATTAATGATTGTATTTTCTTTGTTTTTGAGCCTTGCAACTTCTTCAACTGCACCACGACCCAAAGAAAAAGCAATGATGTAGCCAACTGGCTTTTGTTCTTTGATGTTTTTGTCGAACAGTTTTTTGTCGAAGCGTTGAACTGCTGAAAGAAAATTATCAATTACATTTCGTCCAATGTTATCGCTTCGTTTTACCTGTATTGGTGAACCTTCTTTTGTTCGTCCATCAAGTCCTAAATCGCCACGTTGCTTTGTGTTGTTGATGCCACCAAACTGTTGCACAATAAAGGTTTCAAAAGCAAAAGCATCTTTGTAACGAAGTGTGTCATAATCGTATTTATGAAGCTGAACAGTAAATGGCTTACTAAATAAATCTTGTTGATTATTGAGCCTAAACTCTGTAACTTTTACTGCTTGTACACTTTGGTCAATGCCAATCCAACGTCTGTTAAATATGTCTGCAACTGCAACAGTTGTTCCTCCTCCAACAAATGGGTCTAACACAATTTCGCTTTCATTGGTTGCCATTTCAATGATGCGTTTTAAAAGCAATTTTGGTTTTTGGGTTGGGTAACCAATTCTTTCTTCTGATTGTGCTTGAACATTATTTATGTCTGTCCAAATGTTGCCAAGCAATGTTCCTTTTTGTTCATTCAAATACCTTTTCATATAAAGGCGTTTTGAATAATCTAAACTTCCATCCTTATTGGTTGGATAATAAATTACTTTCTCTTCATCAAGTTTTATCATTGTTTCTAAAGAATATCTCCAACCTTTTTCTGGTGGTTGAAAACCTTTGTAAACATACCAACCATTAGGTTTGCCTGTTGTTTTGTTTATTGCAGACATTCCTCCTCCTGCTGGTGCAGACATATCATTCAAGCGATATAAACCTTTTCCATCTCCATCATCAAATTTGTAAAACCCATCTTTATATTCTTCTGTGTATGCAATGAATTGTGGATTGTATGTAAATGTGTTTGACTTTGAGTAATACCAAATTGTATCGTTAAAAGTTGCAAGTCTATTCTTTGCATCGCCTTGTGCTTTTTTCCTTTGCCAAATAATCTCTCCACGATAATTTTGATAACCAAATATTTTGTCTAAAATTTCAACTCGTATGTATGCGTTAGCGTGCCAATCACAATGCAAAAAAATTGTTCCTGTTGATTTTAAAATTCTGTGCATTTCTGCAACTCGTTCTTTTAGCCAACTTATATAATGGTCAATGCCTCCACTGAAACGGTCTTCAAAACTTCTTACTTCGCCTGTGTCGCCCCAAATAACTTCATAAGTTCTATTGCTGAAAAATGGTGGGTCAAGGTAGATTAAATCAACGCTGTCGCTGTCAAGTTGTTTAAGTATTTCTAAATTGTCTCCAAGAATAAGTTTGTTTACTGCCTCCATTTAAACGATGGCAGATTTTAATTTCTATTTGAATTTTAGGGTGTCAAATAAGGTGGCTGCCAAATCAAAGATAGACGACTATTAGAAATAGAAGCGAAAAGAAAAGTTTTAAATTTCAATGAGTTATCATTCGCTTCGGTAAAGGCTCATTCATAATCCGAACGTACAAGAGTGCGACGCAAGGAAAGTTTCATATATGTTCCTAAGTTTGGCCAAAAAAATGTACTTAAAAAGGATAGCCAATAGCAAGATTGTATATAAGGTTTTCTTTGCGCCAGTCGCTGCTGCCAAAGCTGATATCTTTAATAACCCATTTGCTGCCGTCTAAAATATAGGGCTTGCGTATGGGGAAAGCTACATCGAGGCGGAGTACAAAAAAACTTACATCAACACGTAAACCTGCCCCGGTGCCCACTGCAAACTGGTTGAGAAATTTACCGGTAAATTTTCCACCGGGCCTTACACTGTCTTCTTTTAGCAGCCATATATTACCAGCATCTGCAAACAGGGCACCGTAGATAACAGAAAATAGTTTAAAGCGGAATTCTGTATTGAGTTCAAACTTTATATCACCAGGCTGATCGGGTAAAGAGCCCACAACCGCCGCATTACCTGCATAATAAGTTCCCGGCCCAAGGCCCCTTGCCCTGAAAGCCCTGATATCGTTGGCACCACCGGCAAAAAATGCTTTTGCAAACGGGAGTGTGGTACTGTTGCCATAAGCATAACCTACCCCTGCTAATGCACGGCTTGCCAATGTACTTCTGCGGCCAATTTTCAGGTAATGCCGAAAGTCTGCTTCGCCGCGGATGTATTGTGAAAAAGGGATGCCAAGAATATTTTTCTGTTTGCCGGTATCTACATTTGCGCCTGTTGCAAGGCCAATAATATTGCCCGACACATCGAAGTTGCCATTGAAATAATAATTGCTGCGCTTATTGTTTGGCAGTGCCTGCGAATTGTAATTGTAGTTGTAAATGGAGCCGATAATAAACTGCTTTTCGATGCTGCGTGCAAGGGTAATATTGTGATCGAGCGAATCCTGGAATTCGGGTGTAATGGAGCGTGGCTGCACCAGGTTAATGGATACTACATTTAACTGGTGCTCTGTAGATATTTTCTCTTTCCATATATAACCGAAGCTTGCTTTAGATGAACTAAGCGTGTATTGTGTATTGCGTTCGAATAATTCGTAACCCAGCGTGGCATTGGTTTGAGGTACAAAATTTCTGTTTGTTTTTATTTTAAAAGGTGCAATGGTTCTTGGCACCAGCAGGTTTATTTCGGCACCAAACCTGTTGGTGGTTATGGTTGGCTGCTGCGATGCTACCTGTTTTTCTAAACCGCCAAAAAGCTTTACAGAAAATATCTCTGCTGCTTTAAAAAAGTTGCGGTTTCGCCAGGTTAATGAAAGCTCGCCGCCATTGGAGTTATTGGATTTTGAAAGCCCCGAAAGCTCGAGCCGAAAAGATTTTTTTGGCAGGGGCGTTAGATAATAGAAAGCGTTAAGACTTGGTACAGGTGTGGTATCTGTTTCCTGGAAACGGGCTTTTACAAATTTATATACACCCAAACTTACGAGCCGGTTAAGCGACAGGTTATGCGCCTGCCTGTTGTACACATCCCCGGGTTTAAACACAAGGTTACGGCTGAAAACTATGGGCTTAAATTTCTTTTGGGGATCGTAAATATAATAGCCATCGTACAGCACCGATTGCGCTTTTACATCTGCAACGGCCGTATCGTTTTCAAGGTTATAATCTGCAAAAACCACCACATCATTTATATGGTAAACATCTTTGGCTTTTGCCGGTGTTTCGCGTTTTAATTTTACATAGAAGTCAACCTGGTTATTGCCAACTGTGGAGTCCACATTGATGATTAAAAAATCGGGATTAAAGTAGAAGAAACCTTTTTCCTTAAGGTTGGCATCTATGCGTACTCTTTCGGTTTTAATTACATCAAGATCGTAAGGGTTGCCTGTTTTTAGAAAAGATGTTTTGGCAAGTTCCTGCAATTGATTGCCAATTGCATTGGTATCTGTAACAAAACTTACATTGCGAATTTTATATTGCGGTTGTACAACTGCGGAATAAGTAACTTGCAATTTTTTCTTTTTTGAAAGCGTATCAAAGGTTACCGGCGTGCCAAAATAGCCGCGGTTCTCAAACCTGTTTTCGAGTATGCTGCGGTTCTTTGCGAAGTTTACACTGCTGGCCAATACAGGCGGCTCGCCAATCTTTGTTTTTAGCCAGTAACGCAGACCCTTGCCTGTGGGCGTGCCTGCAATATTATAAGCAATCAATTTATACTTTATGCCAAGGAAAGATGCATTGGGCTTGGGGCGCAGCAACGTTTGCAGTTCTTCTTTTACTTCTTTTGAATCGTATTTTATACTGTCGTTTGCGGGTTTTAATTTTATAGTTGCTCCATTGTACAATGCATCGTTTGAAGGAATGTGTTTGGTAACATTGCATGAACATGCGAGGAGGAGAAATAACAGGAAAAGAAAGCCCCCTCCGCGCCTTAAAGGGGGAACCAAAAGCTTATAAATATTTTTAATTGCGTTCATGATTAAAGTAATTTTTTTTGAGCCGGGCATTTGAATCAGTACTGAACGTTCCTTGCGTCGCACACTTGTACGTTCAGACTATATATTGTCATTGCGAAGAACGAAGTAATCTGCTTTCATTTTTTCGGTGACTTTTAAATGCTGTCCACAGATTGCTTCGGAGGCCTCGCAAAGACGCACAATGTTCCCACTGTACAAGAGTGCGACGCAACGGAAGCTTCATATAAGTATCTGCTGCTTGGTTCAAAAAATTTATTTGTATTTTATACCTGTTTTAATTATTTGCAGCTTCTTTTTTCTCCTGTTTTTTTTCTTTTCGGTCTTCTTTTTTTTGCTGCTTTACCGTTTTATCTTTCTTTTGAAACAGTTCTTTAAAATGATCATAGTCAAGCGTGAAAACGAAGGTTAAACCAGATTCTATTACCTGGCCTTCTACCACACCTTCGTAATTATTTTTTCGGTATGCCCTTAACATATAGCGTCCGTCTTTGCTTAACTGGTAATCTACGGCCACATCGCCTGCAATGGTTGATGCAGCCTGGTTTGTATTACTGGTACCTTCGAGTGCAAAGTTGCTGCCTACGGTTACTTTTATGCGGTCGTTCAACAGCGATTTTGAAACGCCAACTGTAAGATCTGTTTTTGTTTGCTCTGTACCTGTGGTATAATCATCTTCGGAATTGATGCCGAAATTAACATCGACACCTTTTATTAAACTGCCTGCAATTTTATTCAACTGATCGGCCAGAATACTGCTTACACTCTGCCTGATAAGTGTTGATGTACTTGTGATGCCCGCCGCGCTCTGAATAATATTTTCTCCAACAAATCTGTTGAGTAAAAGCAATGCAAATACTTGTTTATTGAGTTCGGATTCATCGTTGCGAAGTTGCTGCAGTTTAGCATCAACCACGGGCCATTTCGTTATTTGATTGGGTGGTAAAGCGATTTGAAATGTTATCTGTGGTTTTAATAATTCGCCTTTCATTTTAAGGAATACCTGTATGGGAATGCGCTGTTTATATTTATTTAATTCTGTTGCGGATATGCCCGCAAGCTGCGCCTCCACGAGATCGAGCGGCGGGGCTTTTATTTCGTACAATGCAGTGATATCGACTGTTGCAGAGGTTGGGTCGCCGGTCCATATAATTACGCTTCCTTTTTGAATATCAAATTTTCTTTTGAGGAAATTAAAGGATAACTGGTAGCTGCCTTTCTGTAATTCGTAGCTGCCAGTTAAGTTTAGCTTACCGCTTTCATCAACTCCGGCTGCAAGATTGGCCTGGCCTTTTAAGGTAAGTGCATCGCCACTGCGTTCATCAATAACGAGGGTGAATAATGCGGCAGTATCTGTTTCGATAATAGCGGATAAGTTCATTCCTGCAAGGGCTGCCGTATTGATAAGTGTATCTGTAAAATCAATTTTTTTGATGCTATCTTCCGGCGCATGGGGGTCTATAAATTTTACTACACCTTCCCTGCTGAGCACTTCAGGATCGTTGCTGGGCAATACAAAAGTAAAGTCGGTAGATTTGTTTGCTTTAATGTTTGCATCTATGGAAGGAGCCTGCATATCGCCCCTCAGTTTTACTTTTGCATCAATATTTAGTTTGCCATAGAAAGAAGCGTTATCTGCTTTATTTGAATTGATGAAACTAAAATTATCCGCATTAAGATCGACTGAGAATTTGTAGTTTTTAAAATCGTTTGTAAGCAGGTCGCCATTAATGATGGCTTTATTGCCCGCGGAATCAACGAGGGTAAAATGATCGAAATTGATTCCCTTTTCTGATACGTTTATTTTTTCATCGGGCAAAGTAAAACGTGAGCCTAATAAAGTAGGAACAACATAAGCGTTTTCGAAATGAACAGCTCCGTTTACTGCGGGTTTATCCACTGTGCCCGCAATAGCAATATCGCCTTTTAAATTACCGCCGACACCTTTCAACTGCCCTGCAGCAAACGGTGTTACGGTAGCAAGGTTAAGGCTGGCGATATTTAATTTCATATCCATTTTGCCTTCGCCGGTATAATATTTACCATCTAATTTTATATTGTTTCCATTGCCTTCAATCTTTACACTGGCATTGAATGTATCTTCAGTTTCGTTATCCACTTTTACAGATAAATTACCGAGCGTATCTTTTTTATAACTCAGGTCCTGCACCTGTATATCAGAAGTAAAAACAGGGTTGGTTGTTACATTTTTTATAACAGCGTTTCCAGTAATGATGCCGTCGGCAAGGAGTGAATCCTGGACAGCAAAATCGGTT
>JANXWM010000303.1 GCA_025351145.1 Chitinophagaceae bacterium | reverse complement strand
GCACCCATTTTTATCAATGCCATAAAACAAATGACAATTACCGATGCTATAGGCATTTTAAAAGGTGGCGATTTTGCCGCTACAAATTATTTTAAAGAAAAAACTACTGCATCCTTAACAGAAGCTTTTCGCCCGGCAATTGATAATGCACTTGTAAAAGTTGATGCTACCAAATACTGGAAAGATGTATTTTCTGTTTACAATAAATTCTCTGCAAAGCGCGTAAATACTGATCTTGGCGCTTATGTTACATCCAAAGCAGTAGAAGGTATTTTTTACCAGGTTAGCCTCGAAGAACAGAAAATACGTAAAGACCCTGTGGCACGTGTTTCAGATATTCTTAAAAAAGTTTTTGGAAGTAAAGAGGCGATGGGCAATTAGAAGTTTGAATTACTGAAAGAAAATTATTGGCCGGGCAGAAGTTCTTTGGTCATCTTTTCTTGCGTCGCACACTTGTACATTAAGATCAATAATGAACTTTTAACAGCCGAACCCGTATTTTTAAAACCGAAGTATAAAAAAGAGCAGCCGGACTGCATTGGAGTGTTCAATAAAATTACCGAACGTACAAGAGTGCGACGCAATAGAAGCTTCATAGCAATACTCAGTTCGGTCAATAAAAATTACGCAATATAATTTACTGCCTCTTCGAAATTTTATTTCTGCTGATTGTTTTTTGCATACTGCATTTAAAACGAAATTCATTACGGTTGATTAATTGAAAGTGCTTTGTACTGCGTGCCTGCACACGCTTTCGCCACATGTTGAAACTGCCGCGTTTCATGTGCATACGCATAATATTTATAACGTCCTTCTCGCACAAGCCGAACTGAAATTTGATAGCCTCGAAAGTTGTTCTGTCCTCCCATGCCATTTCAATAACACGGTCAATCTCTGGTAAAGTGAGCTGTTGGTTTTGCATATTTATGAAATGCTTTAACAATACTTAATCAAAACAGTTCGTTATTGAGAGTAAGAATGGCACAACAATTGAAAATATGTATATAATTAAAATAAAAACTATGAAACAAATTATCTTATCAGCATTAGCAGTTATCGCAATTTCATCCCTTACGATGGCTCAGGGATTTCATCTTGGTGCGAAGGCAGGAGCCAACTTAGGTAAAATAGAGGGCAGCTCATTTAAAAGTGAATTTAACCTTGGTTACCAGGTGGGTGGCTTTGCCGAAATTGACTTTACAAAAGGCTTTGGTATACAGCCCGAAGTATTGTTTAGCCAAACAAATACGACTGTTACAGATGAACCACTAAGTGGCTTAAAACCGGGCGAAAAAATTTCTTTAAATTATTTGAACGTGCCCATTCTTTTAAGGCTTAATGCAAGTAAACTGTTAACCATTAATGTGGGCCCGCAGTTTAGTGTGCTTACCAATAATCATAAAACAACAGCGGGAAATATTGGAGATGCATTTTCAGGTGGCGATTTTGCTATGGTGGCTGGTGCGCAGATTAATCTTGGTGCGCTGAAACTTTACGGACGTTATAATATTGGACTGAATAATATTAATGAAATTGGCGACCAGCAAAAGTGGAAAAACCAGCAGGTGCAATTTGGATTGGGACTTCGTTTGCTGTAAATTGAATGCAAAACAGTTTAGAAAAGACCGGGCAATTAAACAGTTCCGGTCTTTTTTTGCGCCAATTTATCCGTGTTTATGTGTTTATTTTGCTTTGGCATTTTAATTGTTTCATTATCAATCCGGCTATAAAAAGGCCAGTAAAAGGATTGAATGACAAATTGACTACAAGTAAAAAAACACATGTACAACAACAAAATAAATTTTGGTTCAGATGAAGACACAGATTTTTTGCCCATCATCCCAATCAATGAAAACGACAGTGACCAGGATAAAAATTTAGTGGTTCCGGAAATATTGCCACTGCTTCCTTTAAGAAATACGGTATTATTTCCTGGTGTGGTAATTCCAATTACAGTAGGCCGCGATAAGAGTATAAAAGCAGTAAACGATGCCTATAAAGGCGAAAAGTTAATTGGTGTGCTGGCCCAGAAAGACCCCAATATTGAAGAACCTGAACTTAAAGACCTTTGCGATACCGGAACTGTTGCCAAAATAGTAAAACTGATTAAAATGCCTGATGGTGGCACTACCATTATTATACAGGGTAAAAAGCGTTTTAAAATGCTGTCGCTCGTAGAAGAGGATCCCTATTTCAAAGCCAGGATCAGTGTATTGCCAGAGGATGAAAAACTTCCTGATGAAGACTTTGATGCATATACGGCAACGATAAAAGACCTGGCAACTGAAATAATTCAGTTATCGCCAAACCTTCCCACCGAAGCTTCTATTATTCTTAAGAACATTGAAAATGCTTCTTTCCTGATCAATTTTGTAAGCAGCAACCTAAACAGTGATTTAAAAGAAAAACAAACACTTCTTGAAATCAATGATGTAAAACTGCGGGCAGAAAAACTGATAGAGTTACTTCAACGCGAACTGCAGTTTGCCGAACTAAAAAATAAAGTAACCTCTAAAACCCGCACGGAGATTGACAAGCAGCAACGCGACTATTTTTTGCAGCAGCAATTAAAAAGCATAAAAGAGGAACTTGGCGGCGATACCAACGAACGCGAAATTGCCCAGATGAAAAAGAAGGCCGAATTAAAAAAATGGCCCGAAGCTGCGAAAACCATGTTCAAATCCGGTATTGAAAAACTGGAACGCATGCACCCAAGCACACCGGATTATTCCGTGGTGTACAACCACCTTGACCTCATGCTCGATCTTCCATGGGAAGATTACACCACAGACAATTATGATTTAAAACGCGCCAAGACCGTACTGGACAATGATCATTACGGCATGGGCAAAATAAAAGAACGCATACTTGAATACCTTGCAGTATTAAAGTTAAAGGGCGATATGAAAAGCCCGATCCTTTGTTTTATTGGCCCTCCGGGTATTGGTAAAACATCCTTGGGTAAAAGTATTGCACATGCTGTTGGCCGCAAATATGTTAGGGTAAGCCTTGGCGGTTTACACGATGAAAGCGAAATACGCGGCCACCGTAAAACATATATTGGCGCTATGCCGGGCAGGATTCTTCAAAATATCCGTAAGGTAAAATCATCGAACCCGGTGATGATATTAGACGAGATTGACAAAATTGGCAACGACTTTCGCGGCGATCCTTCTTCTGCTTTGTTAGAGGTACTTGACCCGGAACAGAACAACAATTTTTACGATAATTACCTTGAACTGGAATACGATCTCAGCAAAGTATTGTTTATCGCAACTGCTAACAACATTCAGAATATTCAACCTGCACTGCGCGACAGGCTCGAGATCATTGACCTCAGCGGTTATGCCATCGAGGAAAAAGTTGAAATAGCAAAGCGCCACCTGGTGCCCAAACAAAAAGAAGCACATGGTCTCGCCAAAGTAAATTTCAAGATGAATGATAAAGTGCTCGAAAAAATTATTGAGCAATACACCCGAGAAAGCGGTGTTCGTGAACTGGACCGTCAGTTGGCAAGCATCATGCGTTTTGAGGCAAAAGAATACGCCACGAAAAATAAAATAAAATCTGCGCTTACACAGCTTGATGTTGAAAAAATATTGGGCACCGCCCGTTACAGCAATGAGATCTACAAAATAGCCAATATGCCCGGCGTAACCGTTGGCCTGGCCTGGACTTATGTTGGCGGCGATATACTTTTTATTGAAACAATTTTAAGCGAAGGAAAGGGTGACCTAAAACTTACCGGCAACCTTGGCAACGTAATGAAGGAAAGCGCTTCTACGGCGTTAACCTACCTGCAGGCCAATGCTAAAAAATATGGCATTGAGCCTGACTTATTCCAGAAACGCAATGCACATATACATGTGCCTGAAGGTGCAGTTCCCAAAGATGGGCCGAGTGCAGGTGTTACCATGCTCACTTCGCTGGCATCGGCTTTTACCGGAAGAAAGGTAAAACCTTACCTGGCAATGACGGGTGAAATTACCCTACGCGGACAGGTGCTGCCTGTTGGCGGCATAAAAGAAAAAGTGCTGGCAGCAAGGCGTTCGGGCTTAAAAGAAATTATTTTATGCTGGCAGAACGAGAAAGACATTAAAGAAATAGATCCCAACTTTATAAAGGGCCTGCAGTTTCATTTTGTAAAAACCATGCAGCAGGTACTCGATTTTGCTTTGGTATAATTTTTTAAAAAAAACTAAACAATCAAAAAATTCGTTTGTTATAAACAATGTGATTCTAAATTTTCATGTTGGTTGTTTTAAGGGTTAATATTCCTCCATTTCAATGGGGGAATTTTTTTTGTGGCTGGGCTTAAGAATTACTATTAAGCTTCGTTGTGTCACTCACTTGTACGGCTGGATATTCTATGGAGCTTTTACCGAAGCGCAGATCGAAGCGAATACAGTTGACTGCTGAGGAGATTTTTAACCGCAGAGGTGTGCAAAGTCGCAGAGAGAAGTTGTGTTGTCTTTGCGCCTCCCCTCCTCTGCGGTTTTGTATTTTGTTCAGTCATGATCCGAATGTACAAGAGTGCGACGCAAGAGGTGATGCCATGTAAAACAAATGCCCGGCTCAAAAAAATTCTTACTCAAAGCTGTTTACTGCTCATCGAAACATTCCCTGGCAATAACGATCTTTTGAATTTCTGAAGTACCCTCGCCAATGGTGCAGAGTTTGGCATCACGATAAAATTTTTCAACGGGAAAGTCTTTGGTGTAACCATATCCGCCGAATATCTGTACAGCATCGTTGGCTACTTTTACGGCTACTTCGCTGGCATAATATTTTGCCATGGCAGCCTGTTTGGTAACTTTTAAACCTTTGTTTTTAAGGTCGCAGGCTTTGTTGGTAATTAATTCTGCAGCCATAATTTCGGTGGCCATATCGGCAAGTTTAAAACTTACGCCCTGAAAATTAGCAATCGGCTGATCGAACTGGTGCCTCTCTTTTGAGTATTGCAAAGCCGCTTCGTAAGCACCTTTCGCAATACCCAGCGAAAGGGATGCGATGGAGATTCTGCCGCCATCTAACACTTTCATGGCCTGTTTAAAACCATCACCAATTTCGCCGAGGCGGTTGGCATCGGGTATTACGCAATTCTCGAAAATCATTTCGGCGGTTTCGCTGGCACGCATACCCAATTTATTTTCTTTTTTGCCTGCGCTAAAACCGGGAGTTCCGCGTTCTACCACGAAAGTGGTTGAGTTGTTGCGGGTTCGGGGTTCGCCAGTTCGGGCAACTACTACTGCTATGTCGCCACTTTTGCCATGGGTAATCCAGCATTTGGTTCCGTTCAATATCCATTTATCGCCATCTTTCGTAGCAGTACATTTCATGTTCCCTGCATCGCTGCCGGTATTGGGTTCAGTTAATCCCCATGCACCAAGCCATTCGGCCGAAGATAGTTTGGGCAAGTATTTATGTTTCTGTTCTTCATTGCCAAAAGCAAGGATATGACCTACACAAAGCGAGTTGTGCGCTGCAAGGCTTAGACCAATAGAACCGCATACTTTGGCTATTTCTTCAATAATGGTTTTATATTCAAAATAACTGAGGCCTGCACCACCATATTCCTGGGGCACAAAAACACCCATCATCCCCAGCTGGCCCATTTCTTTAAAAATGTGCAGGGGAAATACCTGGGTTTCATCCCATTCCATTACATGCGGCTTAATAGACTGGTTGGCAAAATCCTTTGCTGTTTGTGCTACCTGTGCTGTTATTTCGTTTACCTGGAAGTTCATAAGCTAACGATTGTTAGGTCGCAAATGTAAAGCATAAAACATTGCGGTCAAGAAAAAATGAAAGGCTTTTTACTTTTCTAATAAAGCCGGATCTGTAATTGTAAGATAGGGGAAAATAAGCTGGTAAGTTGAATCAGGCAAACCATAAGTTTTTCGTATGTCTTCTACTGATTTAAACCCATGAACGGCATTCCTGAATTTGACGATCCGGTTACTGAGTACATCACCAATGCCGGGCAATTCTTTAAATTCTTCCGCTGTGGCAGTATTAACATCAAGCTTTTTTATTGAAGCCTTAGGTGGGGCAGTTTCTTTAACAGGTAAAGCTGTTGTTGACAGTGCTGTTTGTTGCTCAACCGATTCAATACGAATATAGGGAACCAATATATCTGCCTCCTGTTTTGTAATGTTATCTATCTTTCTAAAATCATCAAGCTTATTGAATTTCCCGCCTTTATTTCTGTAAAGAATAATAGCCTGAATAACTTTTTCATTTAATCCCAATTGCTGAAAACCAGATGCACTTAATGTGTTAGGATCGAACCCAAAAGGATGCATGCCATGGGAAGTTTGGCTGGTTGAGACATCCACAAATACCGGCTCATTTTCTTCAGTTGTATTTTCAGCCGCTAAGCCAGTATCTCCCTGGTTTGTTTTTTGCAAAGCTTCTAATTGCTGCTGCAGCTCCTGGTTAACAAAAGGTCTTTTAAATTGAGGAGAAAACAAATAAGGAAGTACCATAGAAATAACGGCAATCACCAGCAAGATGATTACTGCATTTCTTTGCTTTTTGCTGAAAGCAAAATACTCTTTCCATGTGCCTTTACCCATAAAATTAATTTTTAGAAATTAATTCCCACAAGGGCGGCTATATGCTGATGATTAACCCGTCGTAAGTCAAACGGATATGCTTTGGCAGTATGCCGTTTATTTCTTCGTGCCTGCCTAACTGGTGGCTGATGTGCGTAAAGTAAACTTCCGGAACCTGTAATTCTTCTGCAAGATCAATTGCCTGTTGTAAAGTAAAATGCGAAATATGGCCTTCTTTTCTAAGGGCGTTGATGACAATAATTTCCGAGCCTTTAATTTTTTCCTTTTGGGTTTCATCAATCCTGTTCGCATCTGTAATATAGGTAAATTTTCCAAAACGAAAAGCATAAACAGGCATTTTATAATGCCACACAATTATAGGAATTACTTCAATATCACCGATAAAAAAAGGTGTTTCATCAATCGTGATAAGATTCAGTTCGGGTACACCGGGATAACGTTTATCCGAAAAGGCATAAGCAAATTCTCTTTTCAATGCTTCTTCGGTAAGGGAGTTGGCATAGATGTCCATCGCCATACCCGAAAAGAAATTATAGGCACGCACATCATCCAAACCTGCGGTATGATCTTTATGCGGGTGGGTAAATAAAACCGCATCCAATTTAGTATTGTTAATGCGCAGCATTTGCTGTCGAAAATCGGGGGTAGTATCAACCACAATAGTGGTTTGTGCAGATTCAACCAAAATGCTGCTGCGCAATCTTTTATCGTGTTCATCCGGTGAAGTACAAACATTGCAGTTGCAGGCGATCATGGGTATACCGGTGCTTGTGCCGGTGCCGAGGAATGTTATTTTAAGTGGCGGATAACTCACAGCTCAAAAATAAACCTCTATTTACTATCAACCACCGTTTTCTTCATTACTTCTTCGTACAATTTCTGCGATTCGTGGGTAAGCTTATCAAAATCGATTTTCAGTTGCGGTATCAGGTCGAGCAAAGTATTGATCCTTCCTTCGGTATCAAGAAATTTATTGAGCACCACCATTCTTTTTTCCTCAAGCAGGCACCAGCCGCTTTGAAATGTGCCGCGTTCGTAACGGATGGTATAATCCGATTGCCCCAGTATATCGCCAAGTTTATCTAAAACTGATTGTGTAAATTTCATGTAAAGCCCCCATCCCCTAAAGGGGGGTTATGGATCGGTACAAAATTAAATGTACCTGCTGTTATATAATACTTGTTTTATCCACAGTAAATCTGTGCTTGTTTATAGTAATTTTTATAAGCCAGGCTGAAGTTCCCTGTAGCACCGCCTCTTGCGTCGCACTCTTGTACTGTTGGATTATGAATTGAGCTTTTACCGAAGCGAAATGTTTTGGCTGGCTTTGCGAAAGTTTTATTCTTATATTCGCGAATACACTCATCATAACAAACCTTTTATGAAACAACGCCATTTTTTAATATTTCTTTTGATCGTAGTTGTAAACATGGTTATGAGTACAGAATGCAACAAAGAGGTTATAGCTATTAACCCTTCGTACGAATTTTTAGAGAAACTAACTCTAACGCCATATAAAAAAATTTATTCGATTAATGATACTATTTGGGTACAGTTTCAGACTGCCGATAAAAGTTTGTATGATAAAATAAGTAATAGCCGTATTTCAACAGACACTACATTTTTGCAAGTTGGGTTTTATTATCATAAACTTTATAACATTGGAACTGCTCCTGAGTTCTTTTGTGATGTAAATGTTGACAATAGCTTTAATCCGGAATTTACAACATTGTATGCATGGTATAATCTTCTTAATATTTCAACCGGATGCAATAGCATCCAATATTTTTTTAAGGTTGGTTTTATTCCAAAGAAGACAGGAATTTATTCAATTGAGCCAAATATTACTCTAGTGAATTGTGCTAATAAAATAATCCAAAATTATTCAACCTCCAGGTTTATTTTCGACTTAGCTGATTGCAATAAAGACGTTTGGTTATCAATACCACCTGCATCGCGAGGTGGTGAATTGGGATTTACAGACGTAAGCATTGACAAAAAAGAAATTTTTGTATTTCAGGTTGAGTAAGTTTTTTACGCAACCTTACTGGCAATCCACTGCAGTTGCCAGCGTCCTGCTGGCGACTGCTATTTAAAAGCCTCTGGCTAATATATTAAAATCTCCCGCCATTGACGGTATTATCACCCTCAACCTTGCTTCGTTCTACGCTTAGATAAAAGCTCAAAAGAATTACCAAACGTACAAGAGTGCGACGCAAGTAAAGCTTCATAGATATTCTTCTGTCTGGCTCAAAAAGTTTTATACTTCTAATGTATTTGTATTCCTCCCCTTCAGGGGTTGGGGGCTTTGGGGGCTACTTACTCGTCATTTTTATAACGGGAATAATCATTTCTTCCAGGCTTATGCCGCCGTGCTGAAAAGTATTTTTGTAATAATTTACGTAGTAGTTGTAATTGTTGGGGTAACACAAAAAGCCGTCTTCCTTTGCAAAAATAAACGACG
>JANXWM010000288.1 GCA_025351145.1 Chitinophagaceae bacterium | reverse complement strand
AACGCAGCATACAACCGGTTTGATGGTGAGGGTTGCTCTGCTTCTCCCATCGAGAGACCTGCTCTCATCACAATGGCAGCTTCCCTGGACACACACAAAAGGTTTTGTGCAATTGGGGCATGACATCGAAGCAATCATCAGCAGTGCATATCCAAGCTTTGGTTTCGGCGGACGAGTTTCAATTTGGCTTTTTGTTCTTAACTTCAACTTTAGTTTTTCAATTGGGCAGTAGTTCCGGGCGGACAGTTGGTCAATTCCCCAACTGCACAAAGCCTCGAACGTTGTACGTCATGCAATCGAACACTCTAATAACTTAAAGTAAATGGCAGACAATACAGACGAAGAACATATAGATAATCCGACAAACATTCAATCGGAAAATCCCTCCGACCAAATTACTCCTACTACTAACAAAGAGATTATTAACCCAAATCAAGATACAGAAAATATGGAAATACATAAACATCCACATCACGTATTGCATAAGAAAAAATGGTTTGAGTATGTACTTGAATTCGCCATGCTTTTTTTGGCTGTTTTTCTTGGCTTTGTTGCTGAAAATATAAGAGAACATCAGGTTGAAGAAGAAATAGGCAAACAATATGCAATAAATTTATATGAAGATTTGAAGAAAGACACCGCTAGCATTAATTATACTATTTTACAAAACGATATAGTAATGGCCAAACTTGATACTTTTTTTAAGTACAGCAACGAAAAAAAAGAAATAAATATTACCAATGGCATGCTTTACTATTATGGAAGGTATATTACATATAATTACTACTTTACTTCTAATAATACCACTATTGAACAAATGAAGGGTTCAGGAAATCTCCGGTTGATAGGCAATGTGCTTTCCAAAAAAATTAATGAATATGGTAACAAGCTGGCCAAACTTGAAAATGATTACAGCCTTTCAAGGTCTGAATATGAAAAAATGGAAGCCTTGTATTTTAAACTATTTGACATGAATTTGGTAACTAAATTATTTATTGGCAGAGAGGCAAACAAGGATTCCACCTTCAAATTGAATCTGCCATTTATTAATGATGACCCTAAGCTAATGAAAGAATTGGGAGGATGGGTAAAATTTGAATCTATGATGTATGGTCTCCAAAATAATACATACCTAGTGCCATTAAAACAAAAAGCAACGGAATTGATAGATCTTTTAAAAAATAAGTACCGGCTGGAATAAAATTGTTCCCTAACGGCATATTATTTTCTTGTACACATATACAACTATGGAAGCACACACCAACACCGCCCGAAAAAATGGAAACATTATTTCTTAGAAATTCTGGTGTTATTGCTCTTTGTGTTTTGTGGGTTTTTAGCAGAATATAAATACATACATACATAAAATTGAACATCAACAGGTAAAAGAATATGTACAAAATTTTTATGAAGGTTTGCAAATGCACGAACGCACAATCGAGTAACGCAGGGGAATTTCACCCCTACGTCCTCACAGAACCGTACTTGACAATCTCCCGTCATACGGCTCTTCAGTTATGTGCTTACCTGCTTTGATGTGTTACGGTTGTAGTAACAAAACCATGCCTGGGTGCTGTGTTTAACGGTGTCTCGTCCTGAAATAGGTTGATTACAAATCAACTGAAAGGATATAAAAACACGGCCATTTCTCCCCCAAATATTGGTGGCTGCCAACAACATTCGCTACAATCTACGCTTAGATAAAAGCTGAATAACTAATCTGAAAGTACAAGAGTGCGACGCAACGAAAGCTTCATAGCAGCACTTCTGCCCGGTTCATAAAACTACCTTTATTTTATACTCTATCATGTTAACGCATTTTGTTTTAATTTGTCAGCCGAAGCAAGATTGCTTTTACAGTTTTAAATCAATATGAATTTCATTGCACCCGAAATAAGAACAGTAAACGTTACACGCTATGTTACGCCATTGCGTGAAGGCGGCTCCCTGCCTGCTATTGCAGAAGCAGATGACGGGTTTTTATACGTGCTAAAATTTCGTGGAGCAGGCCAGGGCATAAGGGCACTAATTGCAGAATTGATTGGCGGAGAAATAGCAAGGGCACTCGGTTTAAAAGTTCCCGAAATTGTTTTCGCCAATCTCGACGAAGCCTTTGGCCGCACAGAACCAGATGAAGAAATCCAGGATTTATTAAAAGCAAGTGTTGGGCTTAATCTTGCACTGCATTACCTCTCACGTTCCATTACATTCGATCCTGCGGTTACAGCTGTTGACGCGGTACTTGCTTCTAAAATTGTGTGGCTCGATTGCCTGCTAACCAATGTTGACAGAACAGCACGCAACACCAATATGCTTTTATGGAATAAAACTTTGTGGTTGATAGATCATGGTGCATCGCTTTATTTTCATCACAACTGGCAGCACTGGCAGGAGCAGGCGGTTAAACCTTTTGTGCATGTAAAGAACCATGTATTGTTGCCTTATGCCAGCGAGCTTGAATCGGTTGACCAACTGCTGAAACCCTTACTCAGCAACGAACGCATCAGGTTAATCGTAGATTTAATACCCGGTGAGTGGCTGGCCCGGGAAACATTTTTTTCTTCAACAGAAGAACACCGGCAGGCTTATATAAATTATTTAGAAACACGCATTAATCATTCAGCAATTTTTGTAAAAGAAGCGCAGCATGCAAGAGCAACACTTATTTGAATACGCGGTTATTCGTGTAGTGCCAAGAATGGAGCGGGAAGAATTCCTGAATGTTGGTGTTGTGCTCTATTGCGCCAAAGAAAAATTTTTGCAACCATTATTTAAACTAAATACAGAACGCCTCTCTGCTTTCTGCTCCGAAATTGATATACCCGAAATTGAAAAATATCTGCATGCCTTTGAGCAAATTTGTAGCGGTGGCAGAGTGGCCGGCCCAATTGGCGTGTTGCCTATTCACGAACGTTTCCGCTGGCTTACCGCAACACGCAGCACGGTAATACAAACATCAAAAGTGCATCCCGGTTTTTGCACAAATGCAAACACAATGCTGCAGCAATTGTATGCGCAGCTTGTGCTTTAGTCATTTATTTTTCTGGCCAAACTGAAGTTCTGCTATGAAGCTTTACTTGCGTTGCACTCTTGTACGGTTGGATTGGGAATGGGCTTTACCGAAGCGGGAAACGTATTGGCGCACTATATATCTAAAAAGAGTATTGAGAATCAGCAATTAGATTTCTTTTGGTAACGGGATTTAGTTCGTTTATTTTTAAATTGCCTGTTATATTTGACAAACCTCACAGAATGACAATTACAAAATGGCAAAAGCGACAAGGGAAACAGTAAGAGAACACCTTTTTTGGGCTTATGCAAACTTGGCAATGGCACACACTGCTGTTGACAAAAAGCAGACAAGTTATGGACGATTCAATTTTATGATTAGAGCCAAACTTTACAAAGGACTTGTAACAGGTTCAATGAATATTAGAACGCTTTTTGATGACGAGAAAATCAAATTATCAATTGGGACAAAGTGCAATTATTGCAACTCGACAGATAAACTTGCACTTGATCATATTCTTCCACAAAAATTAGGAGGCAAAGACGAAGGCGACAATTTAATTTTTGCTTGTAAGTCTTGCAACAGCTCAAAAGGCAAAAAGGACTTAATGGAATGGATGGAATTTCGGGGGGAATTTTTGCCACTTATGATTATTCGTAGATACTTAAAATTGACAATTGTATTTTGTATTGACAATAATTTTATGGGCACAAAGTTGGCAGACTTGGACTTGCAAGAAATTCCTTTTAAACTAAACTTAATTCCAACAAATTACCCAACACCAGGCAAATTGCGATTGCTTTGACTAAAATAGCTAAACCAAATTGTGAATTTTGCTGCCACTGTTGGTCGCTAACCAACAGCATTCGCTTCGTTGTTCTTTTAAATCTACGCTACAGTAAAAGCTCAATAGCTGATCCGAACGTACAAGAGTGCGACGCAACGAAAGCTTAATAATGTTTATTTGCCCGGCCAAACAAATCCTTTTGGTTTCGATTGCATCGTGTAAATAAATTCGTTTATAAAGTCAATTTATATAACTTACAACCCTTAAAAATTTGGCGTCATGAAAAAAATATTGATCGTAATGTCGGCAGTAATATTTACGGGTTTGTCTTCTTTCAGGGATGGTAACCCAAAGCAAAAGGGGAGCGTTAATAGTTTGCCCGCATCCAATCCTTTCAGCAGTGCAAGTACGCTGCCTTACCAGGCACCGGCATTTGATAAAATCCATGATTCAGATTATAAGCCCGCCATGCTGGAAGGCATCCGGCTGCAGCAGAAGGAAATACAACAAATTGCAGATAACCCTGCACCGCCAACTTTTGAGAATACCCTTGTTGGCATGGAAAAAAGCGGTGAATTGTTTAACCGCGTAAACAATGTTTTTAACCTGGTTACGGGAGCCAACACAAACGATGAACTGGCAAAACTGCAGGAAGATATTGCTCCTGAAATTGCGGCCAATCAGGATGCGATTTTTCTTAATACCAAACTGTTTAAACGTATAGAAACCATTTATCAAAAACGTGATCAGCTTAAGCTTGATGCAGAATCTAAAAGACTGGTTGAGTATTATTACCTGGAGTTTGTACTGGCTGGTGCCAAACTATCTGATGCCGATAAAGAAACCATGAAAAGGCTCAATGGCGAAGAAGCATCTTTATCTGCTAAATATACTAACCAGTTGCTCAGTGCAGGTAAAGCCGGGGCGCTGATCGTTAGCGATAAAGCGCAGTTAGATGGTTTGCCCCAAAGCGATCTTGATGCTTACGCAGCAAACGCGAAAGCCAATAACCTCGATGGCAAATGGCTGCTGCCAATTCGCAATACCACGCAGCAGCCAGCCCTTCAGTTATTGAATGTGCGTGCTACACGCCAGCAGTTATTTGAAGCTTCGATAAACCGGGCGGAAAAAAATGACAGCAACGATACACGTGCCGTAATTGTTCGCCTTGCCGCCATACGTGCCGAAAAAGCAAAACTGATGGGCTTCGCAAGTTATGCTGCATGGAAACTGCAGGATCAAATGGCAGTAACACCCGAAGCTGTTGATAAATTCTTCGCTCAGCTTGTGCCTGCTGTTACAGCAAAAGCAAAACAGGAAGCAGCAGATATCCAGACATTGATCGATAAACAAAACGGCGGCTTTACATTGCAGCCCTGGGATTGGAACTATTATTCCGAGCAGGTGCGCAAAGCAAAATATAACCTTGATGAAAGCGAAGTAAAACCCTATTTTGAATTAAATAAAGTATTGGAGAATGGTGTGTTCTTTGCAGCTAACCAACTGTATGGTTTAACTTTTAAAGAGCGCAAAGATATTCCGGTTTACCAGGAAGATGTAAGGGTTTTTGAAGTGTTTGACAAAGACCAAAAATCGCTTGCTTTGTTTTACTGCGATTATTACAAACGCGACAATAAATCGGGCGGCGCATGGATGAGCAACCTTGTTGGGCAGTCAACTTTGCTGGGTACCAAACCTGTTATTTACAATATTTGCAACTTCACAAAACCGGCAGCAGGGCAGCCTGCGCTCATCAGCTTCGACGATGTAACCACTATGTTTCATGAGTTTGGCCACGGGTTGCACGGCATGTTCGCCAGCCAGAAATATCCTTTGCTTTCTGGTACCAATGTGGCGCGTGATTATGTGGAATTTCCTTCGCAGTTCAACGAGCATTGGGCGCTTGATCCGCTGGTGCTTAAACATTATGCGGTGCATTACAAAACCGGTGAAGTTATTCCGCAAACCCTTGTAGATAAAATTAAAAAAGCCTCTTCTTTTAACGAAGGTTATAAACTTACCGAAGCTATTGCTGCGGCATCGCTCGATATGCAGTGGCATAAACTTTCTGCCGCCAATGCTGATGTAAAAGATGTAGATGAGTTTGAAAAAACCGCGTTGCATGTAACAGGTCTCGATCTGCCGCAAGTGCCGCCCCGCTACCGTTCTACGTATTTCCTGCACATCTGGAGCAATGGTTATGCGGCGGGTTATTACGCCTATCAATGGACGAAGATGCTGGAAGAAGATGCTTACTCCTGGTTTGAAGAACACGGCGGTTTAACAAGGGCAAACGGGCAGCGTTTCCGCGATATGATTTTATCTAAAGGCAACACCGAAGATTACAATACCATGTTCAAAAATTTCCGTGGACATGCGCCGGATATTACTCCACTTAAAAAGGATCTTGGTTTACCAACGAAATAATTTTAAACGTTATGTACCAGGCAGAAGCAATGCTATGAAGCTTCTCTTGCGTCGCACTCTTGTACGGTTGGATTGGTTACTGAACTTTTAGCTTTGTGTAGATCGAAGCGATTAGGGATACCGTCACCCTGAATTTATTTCAGGGTCTCTTGTAATAAGTGAATTTTTTGCCAGGAGATGCTGAAACAAGTTCAGCATGACGGTTGTGCACTCTTGTACGGTTGAATTATGGATTGGGCTTTTACCGATGCGTAGATTGAAGCGGTTTGTTATTGGCCGAAGTGAAATGGCCACATTTTTTGTATGTATTTTGGTTTATGGGCAATCAATTTATTTCAGAACGAGACAGTTGGCAGTAGTTTTATTTTTTATGCAATCGTTTTGTGTCAATTGCATTATGTATAATAAGACTGTCAAAATTGTTATGTTCTGTTGTACTGTCAATTTTTCCTGTTATTAGGAATGAAATATAGTCAACTGATAAGTCGCGGCTTGAATACGAGCCCGTTGAGTACCCTGTTACCTCTTTTGAAATATCCTTTCCATATTTAATTATTGTCGGTCGAAACCCATTTTCATATGTCTTTTGCGAAATGTAGCCAACACCATAATTATTTATTTTAAAGTCATTTTCTTTTTCGTTACTTACTAAAAGTTTTACTTCCCCTACATACTTGTCAGGGATTATAATTACATAACTTGATTTATATTGGCTCGCTGAAAATGTCAAACAAATAACTGTCATTATTAACGCAGTAAATGTCAATGTATGCCAACTTGATTTTAATAATGCTTTTGTCAAAAAGCCAATGACTAATGAAACAATAAAAGCAATTGGTAAATAAAGCCCAACTAAAAACAACGGGCTCAAAATCATTGTCGGGGTTTGTAGCATTGTCCAAATACCAGTTGCAGTTGATATAATACCAATTGTCCCGATTGCAATTTGTTGTTTTAATTTGTTCATTGAGGTCTGTCAAAAATTTTCGCTGCTGTTGGCGTCCCCCGCCAACAGCTTTTCGCTTTAATCTTCGCTTCAGTAAAGCTCCATATACAATCCAACCGTACAAGAGTGCGACGCAAGAGCCGATGCCATGAAATACTTTTGCATAGTTAAAAAAGAATCAGGTTTACGACTCGCTACTCCACTTTAATTTGCTTATTCTTTTTGCCTTCCTGGTTTAATATGAGCAAAATCTTCCCGCTTGGTAAAATACTCAAGCCCTAAAATTAATA